>JANNSG010000034.1:0-4183 GCA_031402355.1 Pseudorhodobacter sp.
CGTCTGACCGACATCCGCCCAATGGCCCGCATTTCCATCTCGGTGATCGTCGAACAAAACGGTCGCCGCGAATCCGGTGGCACCGGGGGCGGTGGCCGCTACGGCCTCGCCCGCCTAATGGAACCCGCCCATTGGCAATCCGTCGCCCGCGAGGCGCTGCGCATCGCCTTGGTCAACCTTGATGCCGTCCCGGCCCCGGCTGGCACCATGGATGTGGTGCTTGGCCCCGGCTGGCCCGGTATCCTGCTGCACGAAGCCATTGGTCACGGCCTCGAAGGCGACTTCAACCGCAAGAAAACATCCGCTTTTGCGGGTTTGATGGGGCAACGCATTGCCGCCCCCGGTGTCACCGTGCTGGATGATGGCACCATGCCAGACCGTCGCGGCTCTATCAGCTTTGATGATGAAGGCACGCCGTCGGCCAAAAACGTGCTGATCGAAGACGGCATTCTGGTCGGCTACATGCAAGACCGCCAAAATGCGCGACTTGTGGGTGTCGCGCCAACCGGCAATGGCCGCCGCGAAAGTTTCGCCCATATCCCGATGCCGCGCATGACCAACACCTATATGCTGGGCGGCAAGGATGATCCCGCTGGCATCGTAGCCTCCCTCAAAGACGGGATATACGCTGTAGGCTTTGGCGGCGGTCAGGTCGATATCACCAACGGCAAGTTCGTGTTCAGTTGCACCGAAGCTTACCGGGTGCACAACGGTGTGATCGGCGAAGCCGTCAAAGGCGCCACCCTGATCGGCGATGGGGCAACTGCGCTGAAACAAATCCGCGCCATCGGCAATGACATGGCCCTTGACCCCGGCATCGGCAACTGCGGCAAGGCGGGCCAATGGGTGCCGGTCGGCGTCGGCCAACCCACATTGATGATCGGCGGTCTGACGGTCGGCGGGTCGGCGACATGATCCTCGTCGGACAATTCGACAGCCCCGTCACCCGCCGCGTCGGCGTGGTGCTTCACCACTACGGCATCCCCTTCACCCGCGATACGCGGTCAATCTTTGGCGACGCTGCCGAAATCGCCAAGATCAACCCGATGATCCGCATACCTGCGCTGATCCTCGAGGATGGCGAGGTGCTGATCGACTCAAACGCCATCCTTGACCACCTCGATGAACAGGTCGGCCCCGCCCGCGCCCTGATCCCGCCCTCTGGCCCGGGACGACGCAAAATCCTGCAAGCGACCGCCCGCGCCACTGCCTGCTTCGAGAAATCCGGCGTGCTGGTCTATGAACGCATCTTTCACCCGCCCGAACATATCAGCCAGCAATGGGTTGCGCGCTGCGAGACGCAACTTGCGGGCGGGCTGGCGGACCTTGACGCCCGGTTTGAAGGCCCTTGGCTTTGTGGCGACACTCTGACCCACGCCGACATCATGCTCGCCTGCGCCATCGGCTACATGAACCTGCGCCTGCAATCAGCCTTCCCACCCGGGGCTTTCCCCAATCTAGAAGCACTGGCCGCCAAATGCGAAGCCCTGCCCGCCTTCATCGCAGCCCGCATCGGCGCAAACGAAACCATGCCAAAGGTCTGAATCTTCTCGTCACATTCACTTTGGCGTAAATATCCTCGGGGGGTCAGGGGGGGCAGACGGCCCCCCTTTCTGAAAATTCTTGTTCAAGAATTTTGGCCTTTTCAATCCCGCCCGAACTTCCCCCGCAGCGCTTCAAACGCATTCCCAGTCGCCTGCACCTGCGGCGCCGCCACCGCTGGCCCTGGCTTTCCCTTTGGCGGCAAAGGGCCCCGATCCGCCCGCTGCTCCGATACTCGGTCCCGCGCTTCTGATGTGTCCGATTTCATCGATAACCCAATGCGTTTGCGGGCCGCATCCACCTCGACCACCCGCACAGTCACCACATCGCCCGCCTTTACCACTTCATGCGGATCGCGCACGAACTTGTCGGCCAACTGGCTCACATGCACCAAGCCATCCTGATGCACGCCGATATCCACAAAGGCGCCAAACGCCGCCACGTTGGTCACCGTGCCTTCAAGCATCATGCCCGGCTTCAAGTCGCGGATTTCCTCGATCCCCGCCGCAAAGGTCGCCGTCTTGAAACTGGGCCGCGGGTCGCGTCCCGGCTTTTCCAACTCCGCCAGAATATCCTTCACCGTCGGCAAACCAAACCGCGCATCAGTAAAATCCGCAGGCTCCAGCTGCCGCAGCATCGCCGGGTCCGCCATCACCGCCCTTAAATCCCGGCCACAAGCCGCGACGATTTTCCGTGCCAGATCATAGGCTTCGGGATGCACCGAACTGGCATCCAGCGGCTCTTTCCCCCCAGCGATACGCAAAAACCCCGCCGCCTGTTCAAAGGCTTTCGGCCCAAGTCGCGCCACTTTCAACAACGCGCGGCGCGACGCAAACGGCCCATTCGCATCGCGGTGGCTAACAATTGCGTCTGCCAAGCCCGGCCCAAGGCCAGATACACGCGCAAGCAGCGGGCTGGACGCCGTGTTCAGATCCACACCAACCGCGTTCACGGCATCTTCCACGACTGCCTCAAGGCTACGCCCCAACCGATGCTGATCAACATCATGCTGATACTGGCCGACGCCAATGGCTTTTGGCTCAATCTTCACCAATTCCGCCAGCGGGTCTTGCAACCGCCGCGCAATAGAAACCGCGCCCCGGATCGACACATCCAGATCGGGAAATTCCCTAGCGGCCAGTTCTGACGCCGAATAAACCGACGCCCCGGCCTCGGACACGATCACCTTCACAGGCTTCGGCGCGTCTCCCGGCAAAGCCGCCAGTACGTCTGCAACCAGCTTTTCAGACTCGCGGCTGGCCGTGCCATTGCCAATCGCTATCAATCCCACCCCATGCGCCCGGATCAACCGCGCCAATTCAACTGACGCGCCCCGAACATCATTCTTCGGCTGGAACGGATAGATCGTCGCATGATCCACCACCTTGCCCGTCGCATCGATCACCGCAATCTTGCAGCCCGTGCGAATGCCCGGATCAACGCCCATGGTAACCTTGCCGCCCGCCGGGGCCGCAAGAAGCAAATCTTTCAAATTGCGCGCAAACACCGCAATCGCCTCGGTTTCCGCCCGGTCGCGCAAATCGCCCATCAGGTCCAACCCGAGCGAGGTTTTCAGCTTCACCCGCCACGCCCAGGACGCCGCATCTTTCAACCAGACATCCCCCGGCAAAGCCGCCCCCGCCCGCACCTGTCCCGCGCACATCCGTTCTGCTGCCGATGTGCCACGCGGTGCATCGGCCTCGACCTCCAGATCAAGCGACAAAAACCCCTCATTGCGCCCTCGCAGCATCGCCAAAACCCTATGCCCCGCCGCCTTTCCGTAGCCTTCGGAATGCGCGAAATAATCGGAAAATTTCGCCCCCTCCGTCTCTTTCCCCGCCACCACGCTTGCTGCAATCCGCCCTTCCGCCTTCATATGCGCCCGCAGCCGCGCCAACAACACTGCATCCTCGGCCAGCCCTTCGGCGATAATATCCCGCGCGCCTTCCAGCGCCGCCTTCACGTCAACTACCGCTTCCGTCACATACGCAACCACCAAAACTTCCGGCTTCGCCGCCCGATCCGCCAATATCGCCGCAGCCAACGGCCCCAGGCCATTTTCCCGCGCGATCATCGCTTTGGTGCGGCGCTTTGGCTTATACGGCAGATACAGATCTTCCAGTTCCGCCTTGGTCACCGCCCGCGCAATCCCCGCCTCCAGCGCATCCGTCAACACCCCCTGCCCGCGAATGGACTCAAGCACCGCCACCCGCCGCGTCTCCAGTTCGCGCAGATATTCCAACCGTTCGGCCAGTTTGCGCAACTGCGTATCGTCCAAGCCCCCCGTCACTTCCTTGCGATAGCGCGCAATGAACGGCACCGTGGACCCCTCATCCAACAGCGCCACCGCCGCGTTCACCTGATCCGCCCGCGCGGCAATATCGGTTGCAATCAACAGGGCAATGCGGCGGGTCTGGTCTGGGGTCATGTCTTTGGCCTTTCAAGGGAAGGACTGCCACCCTACCCAACGCATGTCGCAAGGCCAAGAGCTGTCCCTGCCAAAACCAAATGAAAGGAATGGTACCACGTCCCCGGCTCGAACGGGGGACCCCTAGATCCACAATCTAGTGCTCTAACCAACTGAGCTAACGCGGCGCCTGAGCGCGGATTTAGACCCGTGCCAGCAAGATTGCAAGAGGAT
>JANNSG010000035.1:0-44659 GCA_031402355.1 Pseudorhodobacter sp.
CGCGCGGGCCATGTCATCCGCCCGCATTGGAAAGGCTTCAAACGACGTATAGCGCAGCGGCCCCGTCACATCTGCCGCCCGCCAGGCCAACAGCGTGGCGATCAGGTTCAGGCCCGTTCCGAAGCCAAGTTCCGCGATCGCAAAATCTGGTCTGAACCGCGCAGGCAGGCCATTGCCGCCTAAAAACACATGCCGCGTCTCGTCTAGCCCGCCCGCCAGCGAAAAATAAGGGTCGTCAAACCGGGTGGAGACCGGGATCACATCCTCGCGCCAGCTTAGGTCGGCGCTCTGGCGGGGAAAAATCATTTGCCGTAAACCCTTGATCGCAGACATCGGAATTCCGCGAATGGGCGGACAATGGGCAAGGGCACTGGGAATGGCAAGGCCGGATCTGACCATCATGGGCGCTGGCATTTTCGGCCTGTCCATCGCATGGGTAGCGGCCAGACGGGGCGCGAAGGTGCGGGTGATTGACATCCATGGCATCGGTGCCGGGTCCAGCGGCGGCCCGGTCGGGGCGCTGTCGCCGCATGTCCCCGAGGCTTGGAATGCCAAGAAAGCGTTTCAGCTGGACAGCCTTCTGATGGCCGAAAGCTGGTGGTCAGCGGTGGAGCAGGCCTCGGGTCTGCGCACCGGTTATGGTCGCACCGGGCGGCTGCAACCCCTCGCCGACAAGGCCGCAGTCGAGATCGCAAATACACGACAGTCGGCAGCGCAAATCCTTTGGCGCGGGCTGGCCGACTGGCAGGTTGTTCCGACCTCCGGGGCCGCCTGGGGCCTGCAAAGCCCGTCTGGCTATGTGGTGTCTGACACCCTGACTGCAAGGCTGAATCCAACGATGGCTTTGGCGGCTTTGGCCAGCGCGATAACCGCAGCAGGTGGCACGATCGTGATCGGTAATCCAGCCCCCGTCGGCCCGACAATCTGGGCCACCGGGGCGGGCGGCCTGGCGCAGCTTTCCACTGCTTTGGCCCAACCGATCGGATCTGCGGTCAAGGGTCAGGCAATCCTTTTGCGCCACGATGCCCAGGACCAGCCACAGCTTTTCGTCGATGGCCTGCACATCGTGCCTCATGCCGATGGAACCGTTGCCATCGGATCCACCTCCGAGACCCGCTGGACCGACCCTTTTTCAACCGACGAACAGCTTGACCGCCTGCATCAAAAGGCGATTTCCGCCTGCCCCCAGCTTCGGGATGCTCAAGTTCTGCTGCGCTGGGCAGGCCTGCGCCCTCGGGCCCGGTCTCGCGCGCCGATACTGGGCCCTTGGCCAAGCAACCCCGGCCATTTCGTCGCCAATGGCGGCTTCAAGATCGGCTTTGGCATGGCCCCGAAAGTGGCCGAAGTGATGGTCGATCTGGTGCTGGATGATCACGACACCATTCCACCCGAATTCCGCGTCGATGCAAGCCTGCGCAGCTAGGTGCCCTACAGATCCGTTTTCCCGCGAAGACGCTTGGTAAAGACAAGCGTCGTTGGCCTTTCAAAGCCATCATGCGCGCTTGTTGCGGTCTTCACAAACCCCATGGCCCGAAAAGCGGCGTGATTTTCGACCAGTTCAATGCGCGTTGAAAGCTCCAGTGTCGGCAGGCCAAGCGCTTGCGCCCGGGTCTCTGCCACCCCGATCAGGCGGCGGCCGTAGCCCATCCTCTGAACCGCCGGATCGACAGCCAACTTGCCCAGATAAAGGCTTTGCGCCCGCACAGTCAGAAAGACACAGGCCACCGCTGGCGCACCAATCACCCAGACCTCGCCCACAACAGCCTGCGCCGCAATATCCGCCACCGTCAGATGATGCACCGAAGATGGTGGATCAATCCGCCCATCCATCCCTCCAAATGCACGCCCGATCAGGGCGCGAAGATGCGGCCAGTCATAGGGGTCTTGTGCGCGCAGCGGTTTCATCGGGTCTCCTTTTGAACATCAGATTCCCCATCCTGCATCGCGTCAAGCCAGGCAATATCTTGGGGATAATCGGCCAATCCGCTCTATATCCAGTGGCCTGCCGATTGACAGCCCAACGCCAAAGCCAGACAGTAAGCAACTGCCGGAATCACACAGGTATTCAGTTGCGCTTTTCCCGCCTGCGCCTCAATGGCTTCAAAAGCTTCGTAGACCCGACGGATCTGGTAATCCATCAGGGCCTGACGGGTGTGGTCGGGCCAAATGGCTGCGGCAAGTCAAACCTGCTGGAGGCCCTGCGTTGGGTGATGGGCGAAAACCGCCCAACAGCCATGCGCGGCGGCGAAATGGAAGATGTGATCTTTGCTGGCACTGCCACCCGCCCGGCACGCAACTTTGCCGAAGTGACGCTTGTGCTCGATAACGCAGAAAGGCTTGCCCCTTCTGGCTTCAATGAAACCGACCATATCGAAATTGTCCGGCGCATCACCCGTGAAGCCGGTTCCGCCTATAAGGCCAATCTGCGGGACGTTCGCGCGCGTGACATTCAGATGCTGTTTGCAGATGCTTCGACCGGGTCTCATTCGCCTGCACTTGTCCGTCAGGGGCAGATCGCCGAACTGATCAATGCCAAGCCCAAAAGCCGCCGTTTGCTTCTGGAAGAGGCTGCCGGAATCTCGGGCCTCTATCAGCGGCGGCACGAGGCGGAACTGCGCCTTACCGCCACGGAAACCAATCTTTCCCGGCTCGACGACGTGCTTGAAGCCCTTGCCACCCAGCTTGCCACCCTGGCACGGCAGGCCCGTCAGGCGCAGCGATACCGCGAGATCGGCGAAGATCTTCGCCGGACAGAAGGCATGTTGCTGTTTCGTCGCTGGCGCGAGGCCGATGTCGCAAGGCTGGACGCCGATGCCAACCTGCGCGACCGTGTTTTGGCCACCGCACAGGCAGAACATGCAGCAAGAACGGCCTCCGCGGTACGGACCAACGCCGATGACGCGCTGCCATCCTTGCGTGAAGAAGAGGCAATCGCCGCCGCCATTCTGCAACGCCTCTCCGTGCAGCGCGACACATTGGCCGATCAGGAAGCGCGCGCGCAGACCCTGATCGCCACGTTGCGCGCAAGATCAGAACAGCTTGGCCACGATATAGATCGCGAAATCGGCCTCAACCATGATGCGATCCAGACGATATCGCAGCTGGAATGGGAACTGGCCCAACTCGCCCAAGGCCATGATGGACATGACGACCGGTTGACTGACGCTCAGTCAGCAACGCGTGAGGCCGAGGCCACGCTGCGCGACCATGAAGCAAAGCAATCGCAAATCACCGAAGATGTGGCGCGGCTGGCCGCACGCCATCAATCGGCACAGCGACTTCTGGACGATACCCGAACCACGCTGCAGCGGTCGATCAGCGACGCCGCAAACGCCGCCGAAGCATTCGCTGCCGCCGAAGCCGCACTTGCTTCGGCAACCGAAGCTTACGAGATCGCGCAAGAAGCGACAGAAACCGCCGCTGCCGCTGCCGAGGCGGCAGATGACGCCCTTGCCAGCACCGAGGCCGCACGCGCCGATGTTCAATCGCGTGAGGCAGAAGCCCGCGCCGCCAAATCCAGCGCCGAGGGCGAGGCAAGCGCCCTGCGTGCAGAAGTGGCAGCACTTTCCCGGCTGGTTGACCGCGAAGCGCTTGCCGGGTCGCAGATCATGGATCTGCTGCAGGTCACCCCCGGATATGAGGCGGCCTTGGGCGCCGCTTTGGCCGACGATCTGCGCGCACCGGAAGTGACCCGGGATCGCCGTTCGGGTTGGGCGCTTTTGGCCGACTATCTGTCTCCGCAAGCCCTGCCGTCTGGCGCCAGCGCCTTGTCCGATTGGGTGAAAGCACCAGCCGTTCTTACCCGCCGCCTTGGTCAGACCGGGTTGGTTTCCCGCACTGACGGACAACGGCTGCAGGCCGACCTGTTGCCCGGTCAGCGGTTGGTCAGCATCGAAGGCGATCTGTGGCGCTGGGACGGCTTGCGCAGCACAGCCGAGGATGCACCCTCTGCGGCTGCACTTCGATTGCAGCAATTGAACCGTCTGGTCCAGTTAAAGCGCGATCTGGACCAGGTTTCCACCCGTGCAGATGACGCGCGACTTGCCCATGAGGCGCTGCATCAGAAATTGGGTGAACTTGCCCGCGCTGATCAATTTGCCCGCGACGCACGCAGAGCCGCCGACGCGCAAGTGACAGAAACCAGCAGAACTGCCGCCCGCGCCGAAGCAGACGCCTCTATTGCCGCAGGCAAACTCGACGCCGCGCGTCTGGCAATCTCACGGTTCGCGGATGAAACCACAGCCGCCCGCGACCATCTGGCCAAGGCCGAAGCGGCGGCACTCGACCTGCCCGATCTTTCGGCTGCCCGTGTGGCGGGCGAAGCGCTGCGGCTTGCGGTTGATACGGCGCGCGCCGCTATGTTGACGCTGCGTTCGACCCAGGATGAACTGCGCCGCGAAGGTGAAGCCCGCATCAAACGCAGACAGGATGCCACAACCGAATTGTCCGGCTGGCGGCACCGGCTTGAAACTGCCGAAAAACGGTCCGCCGAACTTGCCCTACGCAAAGCGAGGACTGAAAATGAACTGGCCGACGCGCTGGCAGCCCCGGAAGACATTGCCGCATTGCGCGAAAACCTGAATGACGCCATGCAGCAGGCGCAGACCCGCTGCAGCCTTGCCGCTGATGCTCTGGCGCTGGCCGAGACGGCAGCACGCGAGGCGCATCTGGCCGAACGCGACGCCGAACGGGGTGCCAGCGAATCCCGCGAAAGCCGCGCCCGCGCCGAAGCCCGCGCCGAGGCGGCGGTTCAGACCGTTGCCCTGGCGCAGGCGCGCATCGCCGACGATGTGCAATCCACCCCCGCCGATCTGCTTGAACGACTTGCCGTTGATCCGCAGACCATGCCCGATGCCGATGCACTGGAGACCGATGTTGGCCGCCTGAAGCGCCAGCGCGAAGCCTTGGGGGCTGTCAATCTGCGCGCCGAAGAAGACGCGCTTTCCATACAGGAAGACCACGACAGGCTGCTTCAGGAAAAGACGGATCTTGATGAGGCGGTCAAGAAGCTGCGCGCAGGTATCGCCGCCCTGAACCGCGAAGGCCGTGAGCGGCTTTTGACCGCGTTCGAACAGGTCAACACCAATTTTGCAGCCTTGTTCACCCATCTCTTTGGCGGCGGCGAGGCGCGTCTGGTGTTGGTGGAAAGCGATGATCCGCTTGAGGCGGGGCTGGAACTGATGTGCCAACCCCCCGGCAAGAAACTGGCAACGCTGTCGCTGCTGTCGGGCGGTGAGCAGACCCTGACCGCCCTTGCCTTGATTTTCGGCGTCTTTCTGGCCAACCCGGCGCCTATCTGTGTGCTCGATGAAGTTGACGCGCCTTTGGATGATGCCAATGTCACAAGGTTCTGCGATCTGCTGGATGAAATGTCGCGCCGCACTGAAACCCGCTTCATGGTCATCACCCATCACGCGGTGACAATGGCCCGGATGGACCGGTTGTTCGGGGTGACCATGGCAGAACAGGGCGTCAGCCAATTGGTGTCAGTTGACCTGAAAAGAGCAGAGGCGCTGGTGGCTTAAAGCCGGTCCAGTAGCTCTGCCGTGGGCCAGGCATCGGCAGGCAAGCCAAGCCGTATCTGTTCTTGTTGCACCGCGTTTCGGGTCTGCGCCCCCAGGATGCCGTCGATCTTCCCCACTTCGTATCCCCGTGCTGCCAGCTTTTCTTGCAACCGCTTCATCTGATCTGGCGATAGCGCCGGGTCCGAGGCACCAGCATCGTAAACCGCCGCGCCTTCCAGTCTGGTGGCGAAATAGGCGGCGGTCGTCACATAAACAAAGCTCTTGTTCCATTCAAACAGCACGCGGAAATTCGGATAGGCCAGAAAGGCCGGCCCTTTACGCCCCTGCGGCAGCAGAACCGACGCCATAAGCGCTGCATCCGGCAATTCCGCGCCGCGCCCGGACAGGCCGGCAGCCACCCATTCGGCGACGGAAAGCTGGGTCTGCAAGCCCGTTTTCGCCCAGTCAAGGGTGTCAGGCACAATGACTTCCTGCAACCACGGCTCACCGGCCCGCCAGCCAAGCGACTGCAACTTGTTTGCCGCCGAGATCAGCGCATCCGGGGCTGAGCTTTTCAGGCTGATCACCCCGTCGCCGTCGCCGTCCAATCCCCGTTCCAGAATGTCTTTGGGCAGCATCTGCACCATACCGATTTCACCGGCCCAGGCCCCGGCTGTCCGCGCGGGATCAAATATCCCCTTGCCGATCAGGGCAATCGCCGCAAGAACCTGCGGCTGAAACAGTTCTGGCCGTCGGCAGTCCTGTGCCAAAGTGACCAGCGCATTGCGGGTGTTGAAATCGCCCTGCACAGCCCCAAAATCCGTCTCAAACGCCCAGAACGCCAGCAAGATACCCCGCGGCACGCCAAATTCGGCATCGGCGCGATCAAACACCTCTTGCCATTTTGTGGCCATCGCTGCGCCATTGCTGATCCGGCCTTTGCTGATCAGGGCTTGTGAAAATTCCACAAACGTCTTGCGAAACACCCCTTGCGACCGATCCGCCTTCAGCACCTTGGCGTCAACTGCCGCGCCTTCGAAAAAAGCCTCGATGTCCGCCGAAGCCAACCCCATATCCGCAGCCTCGGCCTTCATGACCTGAACGAAATCCGCGAATTCGCCGCCACAGGGTGCCGCAGCAAGCGGTGAAGCACCCAGACATATCAGCCATGCCGCACAAAAGCCACGTGCAATCATTCCACTCATCCTATCAGACCGATCATTGCAACCAGCATAACCCCACCAACGAACCCGGCCCAGCTGCGCCAAAGCGCCGCCACACTGGCATCTATATCGTCCGGCCCTGCTTCACGCCGACCTTCCGGGTAGACCAACGGAAATTCCGTCAGCACGCCACCATAGCTGCGCGGCCCGGACAAAGACAGATCAAGCGTCACGGCCATCGCGGCCTCGGGCCAACCGGCGTTCGGGGACCGGTGCAAGGGCGCGTCCCGCAAGATCGGGCCGGCCGCCTGCACGCGACCATGGACCGCCGCAATGATGATGGCGGTCAGGCGCGCGGGCATCCAGTTTAGCACATCATCAAGCCGCGCCGCCGCCCAGCCGAACTGCTCATACCTGGGGCTGCGATGGCCGATCATACTGTCAGCCGTGTTGGTGATCTTGTAGAAAAGCAGCCCCGGCAAACCGCCAATCAGGAACCACAACGCCGGTGCAATAACCCCATCCGAAAAGTTTTCTGCGGCACTTTCGATGGCGGCCCGGGCAATGCCGGTCTCATCCATCGCAGCGCAGTCACGCCCGACAATCATTGCCACGGATCGCCTTGCATCACCCGGCGACAGCCGCAACGCATCCGCCACTGCCTGCACATGTTGCACCAGGCTTCTGTGCGCCAACAGGATCGCGGCGGCAATCACTTCAAGAATGCCCCAATCCGGCACGAGGTGGATCAACCAGCCAAGCGCCAGCGCCATCAGGCCAAGCCCCGTCATGGCGGCAACACCTTTCAGCTTGCGCCCAGAGCCGTGGTTCAACCGGTTGTCCACAACATCAACAGCCCGCCCCATCAACACCGCCGGATGCGGCAGGCGCGTCCACAGCCATTTTGGTTCTCCCAAAGCTGCATCAAGAAGCAGCGCAGGCAGCAGCAATATCGCGGTCAACTGGTCTTCTCCGGTTTCAAAGTATCATTCGCCGATTGTCTGGCCCCGGTGACTTTCACCCGCGAACCCGACCAGCTTACCTTTGGCCGCCGATCAGGCCCGGCGCAAGTGCAGTTCTCTTCCCGGCTTGGGCACGAATCAGTCAAGCCGATTCGCCACACAGAAGCCATTTTGCAGGGTTGGAAATAATTATTCACAGCAGACTTGGCCCCACCCGGCGTCTTCGCCCGAACAGCCGCAGGTTTTGTCAAATCAGCAGCGGCCAAAAGACCGAAATCGAGCATTTACTGGCCAAAAAGCGGGCGTCACGGCACTGCTCAGTGGTTTGGAAGTCTTGTCATCGCAGGTTACCACAGCAGTACTTAGGTCAGATTTTACGTATCGAAACGCCGGGTCTGATCATTGGAACGTCTGGCTAAGCACCCGACTTGCGGCGGGACAAATCACCAGTGATCTGAAGGCAATCCAGACAACACTGCCGTCGACGGCCGACGTGCAGCCCGGTCAACCGAACTTTCCGTTTCTGGTGCAACGACACCCGGCGGGTGGCCTCGGCGACGTTGTCATTCTGCAATTACTGTTGCCTGCGCGGGGCAGTTTACGGGCGGCCTTGCGTTGATTGTACGATCTTCCTGAACAAACTGGCCGACTCGAATGGTTATGCGTTGCAGGCCCGCCACGAATTCGACGATCGACCTGCCAAATTCCCAATCAGCAAGGCCCCGGATAGACAGATTCCTTTCAACAATTTGGCCGCCTGTGGTGACACGCTGCGCCCGCCGGTGTCGCGCAGCACGCGGCAGCGATTGCCTTTGCCTTTTGTCCGTACACCGTAGATTCCGGACGGGTCCAAGGCGGCCCCTTTACCCCGATTCAATGCGCGATTGCGCAGATTCTGCGGCGCGCATCTGCCCGGGTCTGACGGAAAAGCAACTCAATTTTCCCGTCCGTCGCCCTGGTCGCGTGTGCATATCGAATCGTCCTTCAAACCCGTGTTGCCTGCCCGTCATCTGATTGGCTTATGTACCGGTTTGCGTGGCTTTTTCAGCACAGCACTATCGGGCAGCAAGGGTCTTTGCACGTTGCCTTGATTTTAACCATTTGCGAGCCAAACTTGCCTTCAAGGAGACACCGATGCTGGAATTTTTTTCCAAGGAATTGCGGGACGGGTTTGAGGCGGCGCGCAAGCGTCAGAACGCCCGTAAATCGCGGCTGCGGGTGCAGATCGGATCGGAAATATACCCAATTCTTCGGATATGGGACGAAGGGCTTGCGATGAACGCAGATCATGTTCCCGGTCTGCGCGGCCTTGTAGACGTCTACGAAGGGGCGCGGCATATGTCGCAATGCCTGATAGTGGCCACGACGGTCGAAAACGGCGAATTGATTTGCACCTTCAAACGCTCAACGCCCGTTACCGAAAAAGCGCCGCTTGATTTCTGGCGCGATGAAAATGCGCCGGTTGGCTATTTGCCGCGCCTGTAGGCCGGGCCGGTCAGCCAAATCCGGCCATCAGGGCCGTATTTCAACCACCGTGCCAATTGTGACTGCGGCGAAAATCTCGCGGATTTCTGCGTTTGCTACGGCAATACACCCCGCCGTCCAATCGCCCTTCTGCACCGCTTCATCTGCTGTCCCGTTTGGTTGCCCGTGAATGAAGATATCGCCGCCAGCATCAAAGCCGCCCTTTTCAGCCCGGTCGCGGTCAGCGGCCTGCGGATAGTCCAGCCCCAGCGACAGATGAAACCTGGACCCCGCATTCAGCCGGTCAATGCGGAACATTCCCTCCGGCGTTTTGCCATCCCCCAGCCGGGATTTTGCCCCCTCTGGCGCAAACCCCAGCGCGATCTTGTAATCGCGCAACCGCGCGCCGCCACGAAACACCGCCATGTTCCGCGCGGCCTTTTCGATGACAATCCGGTCAACCGGCCCGACCAGGGGCGGCAATTCGATCTTCGGCACGGGGTCTGGCCGAGGCAGAAAAATCGCGGCCAGCACGCCAAGCAGCGCCAGAAACAGCACTTTGCGGCGAAACCAGCGGATCATTGCAAATCGACAAAGGCCGCCTTCAACCGCGCCACGGCCTCCACGACATTCGCCCTAGTCGTGGCAATATTGAAGCGCAGATAACTCTCGCCTCCAGTGCCAAAGCTGGGGCCGTAATTTGTCGCGATCCGCGCAGTTTTTTCAACCCGCTCGCGGGCCTCGGCTGCGGTCATCCCCGCCCCGGAAAAATCGACCCACGCCAGATAGGTCGCCTCCAGCACCATTGATTGAAGGCCCGGAATGGCATTGATCCCGGCATCAAAGATCTGCCTGTTCCCATCAAGATACCCCATCAGCGCATCCAGCCATTGCGCGCCTTCAGGCGAATAGGCCGCCGTCACCATATGCATTCCGAACGAGTTCGGCGAAAGCCCAAGCGCATTCATCCGTCCGGCAAACTTCGCCCGCAGCGCTGGATCCGCGATGATCACATTGCCGGTATGACAGCCCGCGATATTGAAGGTCTTGGTGGTCGCCGTCATCATGATCAACCGATCCGCAATATCGGGTGCCGCGTTGGCCATGACCTGATGTTTGTGACCGGGGAAAACCAGATCGTGATGGATTTCGTCCGACACCAGGATCAGATCATGCCGCTGGCAGAAATCCGCAACACCCCGCAGCTCGGCCAAAGTCCAGACCCTCCCGCCCGGATTATGCGGCGAGCACAGGATCAGCATCTTCTCACGCCCGGTCATCTGCGCGTCCCAGCTGTCGAAATCCATCTCATAGCGCCCGGCCTTCGCCACCAGCTTGCATTCGACCACCTCGCGCCCCGCGCCTTTGATCACCCGGGCAAAGGCATGGTAAACCGGCGTCAGCAAAACGATCCCGTCCCCCGGTGCCGTGAACGCATCCACGCAAAGCGCGGTGCCATTGACCAGCCCATGTGTCGTAAAAATCCAGTCTGGCGCCACGTCCCAGCCATGCCGGGTCTTCATCCACCAGAGGATCGCCGCAAGATATGTCGAATCATCGCCGAAATATCCATATACGCCATGATCGGCCATCGCCTCGACCGCCCGCTGCACAACCTGAGGTGGCCGAAAATCCATATCTGCAACCCACATGGCAAGCCCGGTCTGCGGCGCCACACCATAGAGCTTTTCCATCGTGTCCCATTTCGAAGAATGGCTACCGACGCGGTTGATCTGTTCATCAAAGTTCATGCTCTGCCTGCCATCCATCTGGAAAGTACTTTATTCTGTCTTGTAATATGAAAATAGAACGTAATTCTAGATAAAATTACCTAGTTGGTACAATATTCCTAATGCGCGGCGCTATCTGGTATTACGTCCCGCCCTCACGATCAATCCTGCTGTCTACCGCACCCAAAGCCTTTCTCTTGCATCATTGGCCCCTGCGCCGTAAATCGAAAAGATGATCCGACCCATCCTGATCCACCCAGATCCACGCCTCAAGCGGCTTTGCGATCCCGTCACCGAACTATCGGCTGACGTGGGGAAACTGGCCGAAGATTTGCTCGCCACCATGTATGATGCGCCCGGCGTCGGGCTTGCCGCACCGCAGGTTGGCGTGACCAGGCGCCTGTTCGTCATGGATTGCGTCAAGGATCCAGACCTTGCACCGCGCCCCTTGGTGTTGATCAATCCTCAGATCGTCTGGTCTTCTGACGATCTGGCCACGTATGAGGAAGGCTGCCTTTCGATCCCCGATCAATATGCCGATGTCGAACGACCCGCCTCGGTTACCGTGACATGGACGGGGCTTGATGAAAATCCCCACGAAGAGACATTTTCGGGCCTTTGGGCCACTTGCGCCCAGCATGAGATTGACCATCTCGATGGCAAGCTGTTCATCGATTATCTGCGTCCCCTGAAACGCCAGATGATCACCCGCAAAATGGAAAAGCTTAAACGCGAACTGGCGCGGGGCTGATGGCCACATTGCCGTTCTTGCAATGGCCGCATCCCTGCCTCGCCACGGTCGCCACCCCGGTCAGCGAAATAACCGGGTCCATTCGCGACCTCTGGCAAGACATGGTCGACAGCATGGATGCAATGCCCGGATACGGCCTCGCGGCCCCGCAGATCGGGGTTTCCCTGCGATTGGCCGTTGTCGATTGTTCAGACACCCGGGGCGAGGCAATCTTGATGGCAAACCCCGAAATCCTGCATGTCAGCGACAAGATGCGCGACTATCAGGAAGGCTCACCCAACTTACCGGGCATGTCGGCGGTCATTTCGCGCCCCCGCGCCGTAACAGTACGCTTCATGAATGCACTCGGGCGGTCCGAGGACCGTGATTTTGTAAACCTCTGGGCTATTTCAGTGCAACATCAGATAGATCATCTGAATGGCCGGATGTATTTTGATCGCCTCTCGCCGCTGAAGCGCAAGATGCTGCTTACAAAGGCAAACAAACAGCGGAGACAGGCATGAAGATTGTCTTCATGGGCACCCCTGCGTTTTCGGTGCCGGTCCTTGATGCCGTAGCAGCGCGACACGACATCGTCTGCGTCTATTCGCAACCACCACGGCCCGCAGGCCGCGGCAAACGCGATCGCCCCAGCCCGGTCCACCTGCGGGCACTTGATCTGGGCCTTCCCGTGCGCCATCCGTCCAACCTGAAAACTGCCGAGGCACTGGCAGACTTCGTGGCCCTGAACGCCGATATTGCCGTTGTCGTGGCTTACGGTCTGATTTTACCGCCAGCTATTCTTTCAGCCCCGGCAAAGGGCTGCCTGAATATACACGCTTCTTTGTTGCCGCGCTGGCGGGGTGCCGCACCAATTCAACGTGCGATCATGGCCGGCGATAGCCAAACGGGCATCTGCATAATGCAGATGGACGCAGGTCTGGATACCGGCCCTGTTCTGTTGCGTCAGGCACTTCCCATCAACCGTGACGACACCGCCGCCGATCTGCAAGACAGGCTGGCCGGTCTTGGCGCAAGCCTGATCCTAGGGGCACTTGATGCCTTGCCGCCGCCCGTGCCGCAATCAACCGAAGGCGTCGTCTATGCAACCAAGATTGACAAGGCCGAAGCGCGCATTGATTGGCAACGCTCCGCAACAGTGATTGATCGCCAGATTCGTGGCCTTTCCCCCTTTCCCGGCGCTTGGTGCATGGTTGGGGGCGAACGTCTGAAACTGCTCCGCTCGTCTGTCGCAGACGGCAAAGGCGCGCCGGGGCAAGTGCTGGATGGCTTTACAATCGCGTGCGGAACAGGGGCCATAAAAGTGTCGCTGGCCCAGCGCGAAGGCAAACACCCCCTTGCCGCGGATGACCTTCTGCGCGGGTGGGCGCTGCTGGATCGCCTGTCCTGAAAGCACCTGACAGCGACCACAGGGTGGCGAAGGCCAGGACCAATCCATCAGGCCTTTGGCCGCAAATATCCCCATAAAGGTTGCAAGCCGGGTGTTCAGCACCTAAATCCGAAGACGAGGCTGTTCGGAGGGCTAAATGCCGGGTCTGATTTTGGTGATCATCATCGGCGCCGCCGCAGGCTTTTTTGCAACGCGGCTAATGCGGGTGCAAACGGATGTTCTGACAACCGTCGTGATCGGGATGGTCGGGGCAATTGTTGGCTACTCGATCTTGCGACTTTTGATCACAATTACCGGGCTTGCCGCCTATTTCGTCGGGGCGGTTCTGGGTGCGATGGTCCTTATCTGGGCCTGGCGAACCTATATTTCTAAGTAAGCTGCCGGATGGCATCCTTGATCTTGAAGCTTTTTCCACCTGCCGCGCGCCACACCAACTGCCCTTGCCATGTAGCAAACAAGATGGACGCAGCAGCGCGCCCTTTGGCACCGCCACCCAGCTGCAGGCCAAGGGTCACTTCAACGGTATTGCGCCAGGATTTCGCGCGTTGACGCAGCTCGGCGTCGCGAAACTCTGACGACAGCATCACAAGATCGAACTCTGCGCCCTGGCAGTCAGAAAGCGCCTTTAGAAAGCCCAGCGCCCCTTTGGCAGACAGGGTCGACCCGGCAACGGCAGTGGCTGTGGCCGCATCCAGGGCATCCCATGCAGCCAATTGCGCCGACCGGACCATATTGGCCCGGTTGCCGAAGCGTTGAACCAATGTTGGCCCCGCAAGGCCCGTCGCTCGTGCAACCGACGCAAAGGCAACCGCCTTGTCGCCGCCCACTGCCTGCAACCGGCGGATGGCATGGAAAACTTCGGCATCTGAAACGGTTTTCTGGCGGCCCATCGTCGTTATATGACCGAACATAAGGTTATAATCAACAAGACTTTGCCTGTGCATCATAGCGGTCCCCGGCTCCAACGATCAGGTCCGTCGCCCCGCAGCAAGGCGTTTCAGGTGCAGGTTGTCAGCCAAAATATCCTGGGCTTGGGGTCTACCGAGAGGATCTCTGTAACGCACCTAAGAATCAGGTACTGTATTAAAATCAATATCTTACGTGGCGTAACACGCGTGTTACGCTTGGCCTTTCCCTGTGATTCCGCCTCTGTGGCAAGCAATGCCGGAACAACTTCCCCTTCTTTCACTTCATCCTTGCATCAAAACGGCCCGCCTAGGATGATCAAGGAATGAAGCCGCCCCAACGCCAGTTTCCCTCAATCCGAAGATGGGCAGTATTTGCCCTGTCCGCGCTCCTTTCCTTTGCGCCGGCCCAGGCCGAGACAGTTCTGATCGCCGTCGCCGCCAATTTTGCCTCAGCCGCCAACGAAATCGCGGCAGACTTTACCATCGATACCGGCAATGACGCCTTGATAACCACAGGCTCTACCGGAAAGCTGTATTCCCAGATTACGCAAGGCGCGCCTTTTGATATCTTGCTGGCAGCCGATACCAAGACCCCCGACCGCCTTGAATCCGAGGGCTTCGCAAGGCCCGGCTCAATTTTTACTTACGCGATCGGAAAGCTTACCCTGTGGAGCCCCGATCCCGCCAGAATAGGCCCCGATCCCCGCGCAGCGCTGGCAGACCCCGATCTGCGTTTCATCGCGATTGCCAATCCCGATCTGGCCCCCTACGGCGAGGCGGCGCGCGAAGTCTTGCAAGGCCTGGGTCTTTGGGAAGACCTTCAGCCCCGCATTGTACAGGGCCAGAACATTGGCCAGACCTTTGCGCTGATCCAATCGGGTGCGGCGGATCTGGGCTTCGTCGCCCGCACCGCCCTCGACGCGCCGGGCGCTGATTTCAAAGGGTCGCGCTGGGACGTGCCAGATCATCTGTTCGCCCCGCTTCGTCAGAACGCAGCCTTGCTGAACCATGGCGCAGACAATCCTGCGGCGACGGCGTTCCTTGCCTATCTTTCAGGTCCGAAAGCCCGTGCCACGATCCGGAAATTCGGGTATGGGCTGGCTGAATGACCTTTCCCGATCTCTCCCCCCTTTGGCTTACTCTTCAGTTGGCGACCGTCACCACCCTGGTTCTTCTGGTCATAGCAACGCCGCTTTCGTGGTGGCTGTCGCAAACCAAAAGCCGGGCCAAACCGGTGGTCGAGGCGGTCACAGCCTTGCCTTTGGTTCTGCCTCCGACGGTTCTCGGCTTTTATCTGTTGATCCTGCTTAGCCCGCAATCGGCGTTTGGGGCGTTCTGGGTCGATGTCACCGGGGGTACTTTGACGTTTTCGTTTGCCGGGCTTGTCATCGCGTCGGCGACCTACTCGCTGCCTTTTATGACGCAGCCTTTGCAATCGGCTTTCGAGGGGCTGGGGGCTGCCCCGTTTGAACTTGCCGCCACTCTGCGCGCCGGGCCGGTTGATCGGTTTTTCACCATCGCCGTGCCCTTGGCTGGGCGAGGTTTCCTGACCGCTATCGTGCTTAGCTTTGCCCATACTGTAGGCGAGTTTGGTGTGGTTCTAATGGTCGGCGGAAACATTCCGGGTCAGACAAAGGTCATATCGATCGCGATATACGAACACGTTGAAACAATAAATTACGCGGATGCGCATATTCTGTCGGTCATCATGCTGATCTTTGCTTTCAGTGTTCTGCTGGTCGTCTATTCCATGAACCGCCGCTTTCCCGTGCGGATGGGTTAAGGCATGGCACTGGATCTGGATATCACCCTTCGATTTTCTGACTTTGATCTGGCTGTGAACCATCAGTTCGCATCGGGCGGAATTACTGCTATTTTCGGCCGATCGGGGGCAGGAAAAAGCACTGTTTTGCGCATTATTGCCGGGCTAGAATTTCGGGCAAAGGGCCGCGTCGCGTTGGACGGTAAGCTCTGGCAAGACGACCGCATATGTCTGAAACCGGAAGATCGGGATGTCGGGATGATGTTTCAGGATGCGCGGCTGTTTGCACATCTGACCGTGGCCCAGAACCTGGCCTATGCCAGCCGTCGCGCCAAAGGGCTGACCGGGCCCAACCAAGACACCGTTGCCCAGGATTTTGATCTGGGGCCGCTTCTTGGCCGCTACCCGCAAGGTCTTTCGGGGGGCGAACGGCAAAGGGTGGCGCTTGCGCGCACCTTGTTGTCGCGACCGCGTGTCTTGCTGCTGGATGAGCCTCTCGCCGCCTTGGACGATGCCCGCAAAGCAAGCATTCTTCCCTATCTAGAGCAGCTGCGGCGTAACACTGACCTGCCTATCCTCTATGTCAGCCATTCGATCACCGAAGTCGCGCGCGTCGCGTCACATATTGTCGTGATGCAGGCGGGCCGGGTGGTCAGATCCGGCAGGCTTGAAGACGTCTTGTCAGACCCGACTGCGGTGCCTGTTCTGGGGGTCCGCGAAGCGGGCGCCGTAATTATGGCGCGGATTATCGCGCATCACTCCGACGGGTTGACGGAACTTGCGGTATCCTGCGGAACGTTGTTCCTGCCGCGCATCGAGGCTGACCTTGGCGGGGAGGTCCGCGTGCGGATCCCGGCGCAGGACGTGATCTTGTCTTTGCACCGGCCAATCGGCATCTCGGCCTTGAATATTCTGCCGGTTGTGGTTGGCTCCATTTTTCAGGGCGATGGGCCTGCTGTCGCAATCGGACTGCATTCGGGTGACGATCGACTGTTGGCGCGCGTGACCCGACGATCATCAGACGCCCTTGGCCTGACCCAAGGCATGGCTTGCTTTGCTGTGGTCAAGTCCGTGGCCGTTGCGCAGGGCGACGTTGGTCTGATGCAATAGGCGCGTCAGGCAAACATGACATCCCTTCCCAATGGCAAGGATCTGATCCGTTGCCCGGTCAGCGCGAAAATCGCATTGGCAAGCGCGGGCGCGGCAGGGGGTGTGCCGGGTTCGCCAATGCCACGGATTTTCTCGCCGTTTTCCAGGACTTTGACAGCAATCGGAGGGCATTCACGCAGGCGCAGCGGTTCGTAATCGCTGAAATTGGTTTGTTCGACGTGGCCATCGGCAAAGGTAATCTCGCCCCGGATGGCCGCGCTAAGGCCGTAAACAATGCCGCTTTGCACCTGCGCCTCGATGATGCCGGGATCAAGGGCAATGCCAACATCCACAGCGGCCCAGATGTTGGTCATCTTGATGCCTGCGTCGGTTTGTTCCACCTCGATCACCTCGGCCACCGGCACGCCGAAACTATAGGCAAAGGCAAAGCCGCGCGCGCGTCCTTTGGGCAAGGCTGTGCCCCAGTTTGCCATGCTGGCCACTGCTTCGATAGCTTTAAGGCTTGGCGAATGGGTGATCTGGGACAGGCGGAATTGAACGGCGTCAACGCCCGCCAGATGCGCCAACTCGTCCATCGCGGATTCGTGGAAAAACGCGTTTTGCGATGATCCGACGGACCGCCATGATCCCACAGGAACGCCTGCCGGCACGCGATAGCCGGTGACGCGGTAGTTGGGGAAGGTATAGGGCTGATCCTTGGCGCCCTGAACAATCGTCGCATCGGGGCCAGGGATGGAATAGCCCAGACGGCCCGTTTGCGATGAGATGACAGACCCACAAGCCACCTGCAAATCCATCGCTTGAACCATGCCGTCCTGAACGGTGGCGTTCACCCGCGCCATAGCCATCGGGCGATAGGCGTCATGCGTCATGTCTTCTTCCCGCGACCATTGCAGCAGAACGGGCGTTCCGCGCAATTGGTTAGCCACTTGCAGGGTCTGGCGGATGAAATCCATTTCCGCCCGCCGCCCAAAGCCGCCACCCATCAGGGTGGTGTGCACGTCGATCTGTTCTGGCAGCAGGCCGGTGATTTTCGCAGCTTCGACCACCACTTGTGTTGGCAACTGGTTGCCAGCCCAGACATCAACCTTGTCGTCCACCACATGGGCCACCGCGACCATCGGTTCCATCGTGGCATGGGCGAGGTAGGGCACGGAATATTCAGCGGAAAACGCGGTGCCTGTTTTCAGGGCTTCGGTTACATCGCCTTCATCGCGCGACTGGCTGTCTTGAAAATCGGGGGCGAAAGAGGCGGCGACTTGTGCTGCTTGATCGGCAGTATTCGCGGGATAGCTGGCCGCTGCCCAGTCAAACACAATCGCATCCGCCGCTTGAAACGCGGCCCAGGTTGAAGTGGCCACAACGGCAACCCCGCCATCCACCGCCAGCACATGCTTGACGCCGGGCATCGCCAGCGCCGCAGTTGCGTCATAGCCGGTCATTGCCGCCCCAAGGTTGGGGTTGGTGCGCACGGTCGCGAATAGTTGCCCGGCCAAGCGCACATCGCCTGCGTATTGCGCAGTACCGGTGACTTTGCCCACCATATCGGTGCGGGGTTGCGAGCGGCCAAGCTGCGTCCAGTCGGCGCGCGCTTTTAGTGGCGCATCATCCGGTAGCTCTATTGCCGCTGCCGCAACGGCGAGGTCGATGTACGTCAGCCTATTGCCATCCGGGGCTTCAACAGCCCCGCTTTCGGTTTTCAGCGTTGTCTCATCCGCGCCCCACCGTGCCGCCGCCGCCTTGACCAGCACAGCTCGCGCCATTGCCCCGGCTTGGCGCATTTTTAGGTAGGCATCGGGGGTGGAGGATGACCCGCCGGTGATCTGGAAACCCAGAAACTTTGCCGGAACATGCATGGCCCCGCGCATGGTTTCGGCAAGCCAGCTGGTGTCACTTGGCGCAAAAGGCACGCCTTCTTCCAGCACCGCCGCGTTGAAATAGGCAGCGGATGCAGGCCCGTGATGCACCTTGATCTGGTCCATCGGCAGATCCATTTCTTCGGCCACCAAGGCCGCCAAAGTGGTATGCACCCCCTGCCCCATTTCCGCGCGCGGTGCGATGATGGTGACACCCGTTGCGTCGATCATCACGTAGGGGGTCAGCGCCACAGCCTCGCCTTCACCCAGCAGCGGGTTCGCAATCGGCTTGCGGTAGGCATACCAGCCAAACGCAACGCCGCCCGCAATGGCCGCTGACCCGATCAGGAAACTACGCCGCGCGATGGTGCCAAGTCTGCTCATAGTCACACCTTCGCCAGTTGTTTGGCCGCGTCATGCACTGCGGCCCGGATCCGTGGGTAGGTGCCGCAACGGCACAGATTGCCCGACATGGCGTCGTCAATTTCGGCGTCCGTCGGGGCAGGGATTTCTGCCAGAAGCGATGCCGCCTGCATGATCTGGCCCGACTGGCAGTAGCCGCATTGCGCCACTTGATGCGTCACCCATGCCTGTTGAACAGCGTGCAAAGCGGGGGGCGTGCCCAAGCCTTCAATCGTGGTGATCTGAGATGTGCCTACATCTTCCAGCGGCGTCTGGCAGGACCGGACGGCCACTCCATCCAGATGAACGGTGCAGGCCCCGCAAGCGGCAATGCCGCAACCGTACTTTGTGCCTGTCAGGTTCAGCCCATCGCGCAGCGCCCAGAGCAAGGGCGTATCGCCTGCCATATCTACGCTCTGGCTTTTGCCGTTCACTGTGATGATAATGGCCATGCTGCCCTCCGGGTGGCTGATTTCTGACAAAATAAACGATATTTGTCATTACGTCAATTGACAGACTGTGAAGCCATTGCAAAACCAAACCATGACGCCCGCGCCAGACCCAAGCACCCAGCGACAAGACGCCATTCTTGATGCCGCATTTCATGCGTTTTCAACGTATGGCTATCGGCGCACGTCGATGGATGACATCGCGCAGGTCGTCGGCATTTCAAGGTCTGCCCTGTATCTGCATTTCCGAAATAAGGACGATATCTTCAAATCCCTAGCCAAGCGGTACTTTGACGAGGCTGCGATAGATGTTGCCACCGCACTTTCGATTCCCGACCGCCCCGGCGCAGATACGCTGGCAGCTGCGTTTCTGGCCTATGATGGCAAGTTCATGGAGGTGGTGCTTGGCACCCCGCATGGCGCGGAACTGCTGGAAGCGGGGCATATGATCTCCGCTGATCTGGTGGCGGACGGCGAAGCGCGCATCCGGGCTTTGTTGGAAAACTGGCTGAATACGACGCCTTTCCCGCCGGGTTTGGGCAGCGCCGATCAGCTTGCGGCGACCATTCATGCGTCGCTCAAAGGACTAAAATCTGTCGCGAAATCGCTTGATGGCTACCGCGCAGCGCAACGGCAATTGGCGCAAATGGTAGCACTTGCCTTAGGCCGCTGAGATATAAACCGCTAAAATCCGACAGGTTAAGGGCATGTTCACGCTGATGCCGTAGAACCAGCTTTGGGTGTTATGAATTTGGGTGGTGGAATGGCAGGGCAATCAAATGCCGCGCCAGTCATTATCAAGCGTAAGAAAGTCATACAGGGCGGCGGTCATCACGGTGGTGCGTGGAAAGTGGCCTATGCAGACTTTGTGACAGCCATGATGGCCTTCTTTATGCTGATGTGGCTGCTAAACGCGACAACGGAAAAACAGCGCAAAGGCATTGCGGATTACTTTAATCCGGCGATTCCGATTGTGCGGATATCGGGCGGCGGATCGGGCGCATTTGGCGGCGATTCGGTGTTTTCCGAAGAGCAACTTGCACAGCAGGGCACCGGCGCATCGGCCGATCATCCCGCCGAACCGAACAAGGCAAGTGGCGCCGCTAAAGCCGCCGATGGCGACGGCAATGGCGAGAAGGCTGAGCTTCAAGAGGTCGAAAAACAACTGCTGGCCCGCGGTGGAGAAAGCATGACCATGCAAACCATGTTGCGGCATGTGGTGACCAGGGTGACCGACGAAGGGCTGGTCATCGAGATCTTTGATCTGGAGGATGCCCCGCTTTTTGTCGATGGTACCGCTGCACCTGAAACGGTGGCAAGAGACGTGGCAAAACTGCTGGCCGAGATACTTGCCCTGACATCGAACAAGATCGCTATCAGCGGGCATGTCAAATCCTATCCGATCACCTTGATTGATAATCCGTCATGGGACTTGTCGGCAGACCGCGCACAATCGATGCGGGCGCTGATCGAATCGGGCGGTCTGGCGGGTGACCGAATGCAGCGCATCTCAGGCTATAGCGACAGTATTTCCGTGACACCAAACCCGACCGACACAAGAAACAACCGCATTGAGGTGATCTTGCTGCGCAAAGACCGCTAGGAAGAAGATTGCATTTTATCCGTTAGGCCGATCTTAACAGCGCGCGCCACAGGGTTTGCTTTGACCAGGAGTCGAAGCAGCAGAAAGGCGCTTATCCATGACAATTTCCTCCGCGCTCAATGCCGGGGTGGCCGGGCTCAACGCCAATGCCACCCGGCTTGCCACCATTTCGGACAACATCGCAAACTCTGCGACCTATGGCTATAAACGGGCAAGCACCGATTTTGAAAGCATGGTCATAACCGAGGCGCCGGGGGCCGGCAGCTATTCGGCGGGTGGCGTTCGGGCCAGCACCACAAGACTGATCAATGAACGCGGAGCGCTGGTTTCAACAGCAAATGCCCTTGATATCGCAATTGCCGGTCGCGGCATGTTGCCGGTCACCCAGTCGGCGGGCCTTGGCGGGCCGGTCGGAGGTGGCACCTTGATGATGACCACCACGGGGTCTTTCAACCCGGATGCAAACGGCACTTTGCGAACCAAATCCGGGCTGGTGCTGCTTGGGTGGCCAGCAAATGCCGATGGAACCATTCCGGTGCTGCCGCGTGACACGATTTCGGGACTGGTGCCGGTCGTGGTCAATGCCAACCAGCAGGCAGGCGATCCGACGACAGACATGAAACTTGGCGTCAACCTTCCCGCAACAAACACGGTCGCGGGCGCTGCGGGCACATCACTGCCATTGTCCGTCGAATATTTTGGCAACCTGGGCACGTCGGAATCGCTTGGCGTGACCTTTACGCCAACTGTCCCGCTGACCGGATCGTCGAACGAATGGACCCTGGTCTTGCGGGACTCAGCGCAAGGCAATGCGGTGGTTGGCGAATACACCCTGACATTTGATGATACACGCGGCAATGGCGGCACACTTGCAAACGTCGCTGTCGTTTCGGGCGGTGCGTACAATGCCACAGACGGAACACTTTCCCTGACAGTCGCTGGTGGCCCGCTGTCGGTTACTATCGGCAAGTTGGGCGACCCCAACGGGTTGACGCAACTCTCCGACAGCTTTGCCCCCACCGCGATCACCAAGAACGGATCGCCCGTGGGCAATCTGACGGCTGTCGAGATTGATGAAAACGGCTATATTACCGCCACTTATGATACCGGCTTTACCCGCAGGCTTTATCAAGTACCGCTGGTCGACATGCCAAACCTGAACGGCCTGATTGCGCTGGACAATCAGACTTACGAAGTGTCGCCCAATTCGGGATCGTTTTTCCTGTGGGATGCGGGCGATGGCCCGACCGGGTCAGTCGTGGGCTATGCGCGCGAAGGATCCACTACAGACGTCGCAGCCGAACTGACCAACCTGATCCAGACCCAGCGCGCCTATTCATCGAATGCGAAAGTCATTCAGACCGTCGATGAGATGCTGCAAGAAACCACCAATATCAAGCGCTAGGGGTAAGGGATGAGCATCTCCGGCGCCCTGTCGAACGCGCTCTCGGGGCTGACAGCCTCGTCACGCTCGGCCGAAATGGTGTCAAACAACATCGCAAACGCGCTGAACGAAGGTTTTGTCCGGCGCGAGCTTGTCCTTGGCGCGCGTAGCCTTGGCGGTACCGGACAGGGCGTTGCAGTAACCGGGGTGTTACGGGCCACCGATCAGGTCTTGCTGTCAGACCGTCGCGTCGCACAGGCGGGTACCGGTGACCGGCAAACGCGGGCCAGATTCCTGGCAAACCTTGAAACTGCCATCGGCGCGCCCGGAAGCGAAGGGTCGCTGACAGGTCGCGTTGCAGCACTGGAAACTGCCCTGATCGAAGCTACCAGCAGGCCCGAATCCGAAGGCCGGTTGGCCAATGTTGCCGACACGGCCCGCGCCCTTGCCAAGCAGATCGCAGGTACTGCCAGGTCGGTGCAGGCGGCCCGCGCCGAGGCGGATCATCAGATCGGGGCCGCAGTAGATCAGGTGAACGCAGCCATGGCCCGCGTCGCCGAAATGAATATCGATATTCGCAGCCATCTAAGCTCAGGCCGCGATCCGTCTGCCTTGATGGACCAACGCCAGCAACTGATTGATCAGATAGCATCGGTGGTGCCCCTGCGCGAAGTCCCGCGGGAGCATGGCCAGATTGCATTGTTTACGACGGGCGGCGCGGTCCTTGTCGATGGTCGGGCATCCGAGTTCGGCTTTACCACCGTGGGTGTTATTGAACCCGATATGACAGTGGGCTTGGGCGGGCTGTCAGGACTGACTTTGAACGGGCTGCCAATTGCCACCGCAGGCCCCGAAAGTACGATCGCCGGTGGAACATTGGCCGCAAATTTTGCTATCCGTGATGATCTGGGTCCTGGCACGCAGGCCCGGCTTGATGCCGTGGCACGCGATCTTGTCGAACGCTTTGCCAGTCTCGATGCAACTGTTGCCTCGGGAGGTGCCGGCCTGTTCACCGATGGCGGCGCGGCTTTCGTGGCCGCCGATGAAGAAGGTCTGGCCCAGCGGCTTCGCCTGAATGCCGCCGCAGACCCTCAGCAGGGTGGTGCTTTGTGGCGCCTGCGCGACGGGCTTGGGGCGACATCGCCGGGCCCCACCGGCAATTCAGCCCTTCTGCAGGCTTTGCAATCTGCCCTTGCAGCCCCGCGCACGCCCGTCTCTGGCGGCTTCCTGCCCGGAAATCGCAGCTTTTCGGCGCTGAATGCCGATCTGTTGTCGGCTGTCGGGACGGCCCGATTGTCCGCCGACACCGAAGCCAGCTTTTCAGCCGCCCGAACGGAGGGACTGAAGACGCAGGAATTGCAGAATGGCGTCGACACAGACCGCGAGCTTCAGGATCTTTTGCAAATCGAAAAAGCCTACTCGGCCAATGCAAAGGTCATCCAGACGGTGGATCAGATGCTTGATCTTTTGTTGGGGATATAATCCATGCCGATGATATCAATTGGTGATCTCGCACAGACATTCCTGTTGCGCCGCCAGAACACCGACCTCAAGGCCGGTTTGCAGCGCCTGACCACCGAACTTTCAACTGGCACTGCCGTTGATATCGGTCGCCATATTGGCGGGGACTATTCGGCGCTCGCCGGACTTGATGTGTCGTTGTCCCGGCTGCAAGGATTCAAGTCAACCACATCAGAAGCGGCTCTTCTTAGCGGTGCAATGCAGACCGTGCTCGGAACGGTCGAAGGCATGACCAGCACACTGGGCTCAGCCTTGCTTGCAACCTCGAACTCAGTGAACCCGACACAGGTCAACGCCATTGGCAGCGAGGCCCGCCAGAAGCTTGCTACGGCCGTGGCGCTTTTCAATACTGAAATCAACGGACGCTCTATTTTTGCGGGTACCGCGACCGACGGGCCCGCAGTGATTGACGTTGAGGCGCTTTTGACAACGCTTGATACGGAAATCATCGGGGCCGCGACAGCCTTCGATGTTGAAAGCCGCGTGAACGCCTGGTTTCAGGCACCGACCGGTTATTCGACCGCGGGCTATCTGGGTGGTGTATCTTTTTCGCCGATACCCATCGCACCCGGGGAAACGGTCGGGGTGGACATTACGGCTGCCGATGCGGGCATACGCGATACGATCAAGGGCCTGGCCATGGCCGCAATGCTGGATCGTGGAGCATTGGCCGGAAACACCCAAGCTCGATCCGAACTGGCGCGCCTAGCCGGTGAAAGCCTGATCAACAGTCAGGGCAGCCGCACCGACCTGGCCGCCCGACTGGGCACAGCCGAAGGCCAGATCGAAGCGGCCACCATCCGCAACGGCGCCGAGACCTCGACGCTTCAAATTGCCCGAACCGGGATCACAGCCGTTGATCCCTATGAAACTGCGTCCAAACTGGAAGCGACTCGCCAACAGCTTGAAACGCTTTACGCTTTAACCGCGCGGATTTCGCGCCTTAGTCTGGTGGATTTCCTGCGATGATCCGTTTACTGTTTTGCCTTCTCTGCATGTCCTTGCCTGCATTTGCCGGGCCAATCCGGATCAAGGACCTTGTCGAGTTTGATGGGGTTCGCGGCAATGATCTGGTCGGCTATGGCCTTGTTGTGGGTCTTAACGGCACCGGCGACGGGCTGCGCAATGCACCATTCACCGAAGAAATCATGTCAAACCTGCTGGAACGGCTTGGGGTGAATGTGGCGGGCGAACAGTACCGGCCGAAAAATGTTGCGGCAGTTTTCGTCACGGCCACGTTGCCGGCCTTTGCCCGCGCGGGCGGGCGGATTGATATTACGGTTTCGGCCATCGGCGATGCAAAGAGCTTGCTAGGTGGAACTTTGGTTATGACACCGCTGAATGGCGCAGACGGCCAGATTTACGCAGTCGCCCAAGGGACAATCATCGCCGGTGGTATTTCCGCCGAAGGCGAGGCCGCGCGCGTCGTGCAAGGTGTGCCAACGGCAGGAACAATTCCGTCGGGCGCGCGGGTTGAGCGCGAGGTCGAATTTGATTTCACTTCACTTACCTCTATCCGAATGGCGCTTCGGACACCCGACTTCACCACCGCAGGGCGGATAGAATCCGCGATCAACAGCGACTTTGGCAAGCCGGTTGCCGCCATGCTGGATGCAGGTACTGTTGCAATCGACCTGACAGTCGCGAGGATGGCGTCGCCTGCACATGTGCTGGGCAGGGTGGAGAATATCTCGGTCGAGCCGGAATCGCGCGCGCGCGTCGTGGTGGATCAACGATCAGGCACCATCGTGATGGGTGAGGACGTCCGTATCAGCCGCGTCGCCGTGGCCCAAGGCAATCTGACATTGCGGATCGAAGAGGCGCCGGTTGCCGTGCAGCCTAACCCATTCAGTGATGGTGAAACAATTGTCGTGCCACGTACCACAGTGGGGCTTGAAGTGGCAGACGGGAACGGCTTGGCAGAGATCACTGGCGGTACCAACTTGTCAGAGGTTGTAGCCGGCTTGAATGCCTTGGGTGTTGCCCCCTACGACATGATAGATATCCTCAAAAGCATCAACGCCGCTGGCGCATTGCACGCCGAATTTGTGGTGAACTGATCCAATAGTTTTTCCGCAACTCAGACGATGAAAAGGCCGGTACGGGTGGCGTACCGGCCTTTCGGGTTTACCCGCGCCTACCGGCTGTCATTTCAAGGCGCATGTCGCAGCCCCGGTCAGAAGTAGCTTCGAACCAGCGCCCCGGAAATCAGGGACCACCCGTCAGCCACCACAAAAAACGCCAGTTTGAAGGGCAATGAAACGGCAGCTGGTGGCACCATCATCATCCCCATCGACATCAGCACCGCTGCGACGACCAGATCAATGATCAAGAACGGCAAAAACACCAGAAATCCGATTTCAAACGCGCGCTGCACTTCGCTTAGCAAGAACGACGGTATCAGCAGTGAAAGCGGCGCGTCGATGGGTGCACCAATATCGCCTGGGCGCAGGTCTTGCAGTGATTTGAAGGTGTCGGGATCAAGCCGATCCGCCATGAAAACCCGAAAGGGTGCCATAGTCGCCTCAAGGGCCACCGGTAATTCGATGGTGGCTTCTGACAAAGGCTGCAAGCCCTTGGTCCAGGCTTCGGTGAAAACCGGATCCATCACATACCAGGTCAAGAACATCGCAAGACTGACGATAAGCATGTTTGGCGGCGCCTGTTGCAGCCCGATCGCTTGTCGCAAGATGGACAGAACAGTGACAATGAACGGAAAGCACGTCACCATGACCGCCAGCCCCGGCACCAGACTTAGAACGGTGATCAACATTATCAGCTGTATGGACCGCGCGGCCAAAGACCCGTCGTCCCCCAGGTTCAATGTCAGATCTTGCGCCGCTGCAGGGCCGGCAAGCACAACCAGGATCAAGGCCAAGGCAAATCGGCAGGTCAAAGCCCGCCCCGCAGGTTCGCGACTTCGGTCAGTCTGACCGCCAGCTGGCCAGCCTGATCGCCATCCAGTTCCTGCAATTCGCCGCGTGCGATCAGCCGGTCACCAACGTAAAGCTCAACCGGATCATCAACTTTTCGATCAAGCGCCAGAACGGCATCGCGGCCCATCCGCAGAAGGTCCCGCACAAGTGGCCGCGCTTTGCCGACCGAGATCGTGATTTCGATCGGGACTTGCGAAAACGGGTTAGTATCGGAAGCATCATCCATAGTTTTGGGCCTTTTCTGTTATATCAAAAAAATCACGAACGGCGCTTGAGATGGTTGCCGTTGCCTGGTCCAGATCAATGTGCGCCTCAATGTCACCCAATCGAAAATGCACTTGTCCTTCGCCAAGCGAGTGCTCTTCGATGACGGTCAACGGCAGCCCGGTCGTCTGCTCTAGCAATGCTTCGACGGCTGCACGCGACGCGGGGTTCAAGACAAGCATGACAGGCGTATCGGCCATTTCGTCAGCCAGCGGCATCAGAACCTCGAGCGCAACCGAGGCCAGGGATTCCCTGGCCATTTCGGGCAGAAGATGCGTGATGATTTCATCCAGCAGCGGATGAATTGCCCGCAGCACATGCATGCGCGCCTCTTGAAATGTGAAGCCAAGGCTTTGCAAATTGCGGGCAAAATCATCCCTGATCCGGGTCTGGTCATCACCCTGCGCGGCAGCCGCATCATCCCAACCGGCAGTATAGCCCTGCTCATAGGCCTGCATGCGGATGTCTTCCAAAGCGCCGGCATCCATCACAACGGTTGAACGCGCCAAGGGCGAATTGGGTGTATCAAAAACCTCAAGCCGCAGGGCGCACATCAGGTCTTCTCCTCTTCGGCTTCCATCCAGCCGCGCAGAATTTCGACAGATTCAACCTGCCGTTCTTCGATCAGGCGCCGCAACCTTGCTACGGGATCATCCGAAAGTTCCGCCGTTCTGTCTGATGATGCCACCGAAAACGGGGGCAAGCCGGTGCCATCATCTATTTCGCCGCTAAGCACTTTGGGCGATGCGCCAGTTGACCCCGGCAGGGCTAGCGGGCCGCTCTGGCGTGCAAGGGACGGCACTGCTTGCGCCTGTGCAGTCAGGACGGGCCGGATCACGAAAAGCCCCAGCACAAGCGCCACAAAGGCCAAGGCACCGATCTGGATCGCCGTCATGATGTTGATTGGTGCAAACATCGCAAGCAGGCTTGCCTCGGCAAGCGTTCCTTCTTCCGCAACCGGTTCAAAGGCCAGTGATTTGAGGGTCAGCACATCGCCGCGCGCCTCGTCAAGACCGACGGCAGAACTGACAAGTTCGCGCAGAACGGCAAGTTCCTCTGGCGTCCTTTCGGTCCAGGTCACGGTACCGTCTTCGGCGATGGCTTTTTGGCCATCGACCAGAACTGCAACGCTCAGCTTGCGGATGGACCCTGGTACATGCTGCACTTCCCGCGTGGTTTCCGAAACTTCAAAGTTTATCCGTTCGCTCGTCTCGGATGTGTCGCTCTTGCCTCCCGCTCCGGCCGCAGCGTCGCCTTCCGGCAGGTTCGAGGCCACTGTGACATCCCCGCCGGGTTCTGTGCTGGAGCCGGATTTTTCCTGCGTTTCAGATGAAATTGCCACACGCCCCTGCGGATCGAACCGGCGTTCAAAAACCGTCTCGCTTTCGGTAACCAGATCAAGCGCCACTTCGACAACGGCGCGACCAGGGCCAACCCGAGCGGCCAACAAGCGTTCAACGTTTTCTCTGATTTCCGCAGCGCGATCTTGCATTTTGACGCCGGTTGATGCGTCGGTTTCGCCTGACTGGATAAGCCCGCCAACCGTATCGATGACGGCGACATCCTCTGGCAACATTCCCGCGACGGCCGCTGCGACAAGGTGCTTCAGGGCATCTGCCTGCACCGCGGACAGGCTACCGCTTGAGGTGGCCACAGTAACGCTTGCCGTTGGTCGCAGATCGCGCCGGAACACCTGCGTCGGGGCCTGCGCGATGTGAACGCGCGCCGATTTTATCTGCGGATTGGCCAATACCGTGCGTGCAAGCTCACCCTCTTTCGCGCGCCAGTAGGCAGCATCGAACATTTGCGATGTTGTCCCGAATCCTGACAGCCCATCAAGCAGCTCATACCCGGCCGCCCCCATGGCGGGCAGACCCTCTGATGCAAGGGTCATGCGAAGACTGTCACGCTGGGCTGCGTCTACATAAATCGAATCACCACGTACCTCATAGGTGACGCCGCGTTGATCGAGGGCCGCCACAATTTCGCCAGCCGCAGCCCCGTCAAGACCCGCATAAAGCAGGCCCAGCCCAGGCGTACCCGCCATCCGTGCCAGGCCCATAATGGCAAGAAACACGGCCAAAGTGGCACCAATAATGACCATTCTGCGCCGGGCATCGAAAGACAACCAAAGCGAGACTAAATTTTGCAAAGCATTCATCCGATCCATGGGCTTCTGCCCGTTCGAAATCGACTTTGCAGGAACGGGCTTAACAATCGGTTAGTGACCTATGTTCTATATCTGTTCGCACAACAGGAGCGGAGGTGGCCCTTGGCCGAACCAGAAACAACATCAGATGCGCCGATAAGGAAGAAATCAAAGCTCCCTTTGATTGTGGGGCTTGTTCTGGCCCTGGCGTTTGGCGGTGGCGGGTTCTACGCCACGTTTTCCGGGATGATTCTTGGCGCGGACATGCCGCATGACACCGCTGAGGCCGTGGCTGACCTGCCCGATATCGCCTTTGTCCCGATCGAACCGATCGTCGTTTCGCTTGGGGAAGCCTCGCAAAGCAGACATTTGCGCTTTACCGCCCAGCTTGAGGTATCCGGCCCCCAATCTGCCGATGTGACCCTACTGCAGCCCCGCATTCTTGATGTGCTAAACAGCTATCTGCGGGCGGTCGACATGGCCGAACTGGAGGATCCTACGGCCTTGGTCCGCATCCGCGCCCAGATGCTTCGCCGCATTCAGATCGTTACCGGCGAAGGGCGGGTGCGCGATTTGCTGATCACAGAATTTGTCCTGAACTGAAAGGGTGCAAGATGGAACTGATTGCCGACTTCCTGATGATTTCCGCGGCATTCGGGGCCGCCGCCTACTGTTATGTTCTGTCAGTGCGGTTGAAGAGATTTTCCACGCTTGAAACTGGCATGGGCGGGGCCATTGCCGTTCTATCATCGCAGGTCGACGACATGACTCGTGCTTTGGACAAAGCAAGTGTTGCCGCCAAAGACTCCGCCGCTGGACTTGATGCGCTGACCGGCCGCGCCGAGGCTGCGGCAGCCAAGCTCGCGCTTTTGATGGCCTCGATGCATGACCTTCCCGGCGCGGACAGCGCATCCTCGATGGACAACGATCAAAACACCGGTGAACGCAAGTTGCGCTTCATGCGCCGCCGCCCGAATCGTGATGAACTGGAGGCAGCGGAATGACCGTCAAACGAAAACGCAGGGGCCGCGGGGCGCTGGTGGTCCTCGCCTTGCTGTTTGCCTCATCAGGCGCTTTGCGGATGGGTGCTGGCGTGGGCGTGGCTATGGCCAGCGGCCCGGAAACAGATATGACAGCGGTTGCCGATTCTCCTTTGAACTGCCCGGCACCGCCGCTTGCCCTGGCAGAGGCGCTAAGCGAACGCGATGGCCATGTTGCACAGCAAGAAGCCGCTCTGGCTGATCGAATGGCGGCCCTGGCTTTGGCAGAAAGCGCCATGCAGGCCCGAATGACCGAAATGATCGCCGTTGAGGCAAAGTTGGCGCAAACGCTTTCGCTGGCCGACGGGGCCGCCGAAGACGATCTTTCGCGGTTGACGGCCGTTTATGAGGCCATGAAGCCAAAAGATGCGTCTGCCTTGTTCGAAACCATGGCACCCGAGTTTGCAGCAGGCTTTTTGGGCCGAATGCGCGCCGACGCTGCCGCTGCTGTGATGACCGGCCTGTCGCCCAAGGCGGCCTATGGCATCTCAGTCTTGCTTGCCGGCCGCAATGCCCTTGTTCCCAAGCAATGACGTGAGGGTTTCTTAACGCAAGTTTGCGAGCGTGTCTCTGTACGGTAAATTTAGGATCAGCGAATGTTCGGCATCATAGGAATTGCAGTTATCTTCATTGCGATCTTTGGCGGCTACGTGCTTGCCGGGGGCAAGATGGGCATCATCCTGCATGCGCTTCCCTTCGAAATGATCATGATTGCCGGCTCGGCGATCGGGGCTTTCCTGCTGTCCAATGATCTTGCCAGCGTCAAGCAGACGATGAAAGACATCGGCAAGGTTTTCAAAGGCCCAAAATGGAAGCCGGAAGACTACCGTGATCTTCTGTGTCTGCTGTTCGAACTGATCCGTATTGCCCGTTCCAACCCAGTCGCGCTTGAAGAACATGTTGAAAATCCGCATGAGTCCGCGATTTTCGGCCGCTATCCGAAAATTCAGCACGATCACGAAACGGTAGATCTGATCTGCGATACATTTCGCGCCGCCTCGATGAATTACGATGATCCGCATCAGGTCGAAGAGGTGCTGGACAAGCGCATGGAAATCAACCAGCACCACGCCCTTCATTCCAGCCACGCCTTGCAATCGATGGCCGACGCGCTGCCTGCCCTTGGTATTGTGGCCGCAGTTCTGGGTGTCATCAAGACAATGGCATCCATTGATCAACCGCCCGAGATTCTGGGGAAAATGATCGGCGGGGCGTTGGTCGGTACATTTCTTGGCGTTTTTCTTGCCTACGGTCTGGTCGGCCCCTTTGCCGGTCGGGTGAAGGCGGTCGTCGACGAAGACGGCCATTTCTATCTGCTGATTCGCGAAGTTCTGGTAGCAAACCTTCACGCTCACGCGCCCAATATCTGTATCGAAGTCGGTCGTCAGAACACACCGCACCATGTGCGGCCTACGTTTGGCGATCTGGAGATGGCCTTGCGCGCGCTCAAGCAGGATGCCGCATGAAACATGCCCTGATCCTTCTGTGGCTATGTCTTGCCCAGTCTGCCTTTGGTCAAACCGTGGTCGTGAAGTCGGGCGATCATGACGGGTTCACCAGATTGGTCGTCGAACTGCCAAAGGTCACGGACTGGCAGCTTGGTCGCACTGCCGAAGGCTATGTCTTGCGCCTTTCCGGCGATCCGATTCGCTTTGATGTGACAGGTGTCTTCAAGGATATTGATCGCAGCCGCCTCGCTGCGATCTGGATGGATCCCGAAACAATGGACCTGCGGCTGGGGATCGCCTGCGCCTGCCACGCTTTGCCATTTGAATTTCGCCCGGGGATCATCGTGATAGATCTGCGGGATGGCCCGCCACCGAAAGGTTCATCATTCGAGCAGGATCTTGATGGAACAGAGGCCGCGCAACTGGCAGCGCGACCACATGCCAGACCGCGCGCCAGACCGCAGACAGACAGCGCCGCAATGGCCCCCACTGTGCCTGCTTCGCTGCCCTATGACTGGCTCAAACCCCAAGCGTCAAAGCCTTCAGAAACCCTACCGCAAACATTGCTGCCACCACACGCCGTTCTCGTCGAATATCACGACTTCGGCCCGTTCAGAGACACGTTGCTGCTGCAGCTGAGCAAAGGGGCGGCGCAGGGGATCGTGCAGATGCGGCAACCCAATCTTGCATCACGAACGGCTGCCGAACCGCAGCCGATAGGCCCCAGGGCGAACATTCGCATCGGCGATTTGCCAGGCTTTGCGGTGGCAACCACACGCAAAGCCGAAAATACCTTGATCAAGGACGGTGCCGAATGCATTCCAGATGCGGCTCTGGACATCAAGCTTTGGGGCAATGACGACCCGGCACCCATTCAGTTTGCGGCAAGTCGCAACACTCTGCTGGGAGAGTTCGACAAACCCGATCCCCCCGCTGTCATCGCCGCAGCAAAACTGTTCATTCACTTTGGCTTTGGGGCAGAGGCGCGGCAGCTACTGGCGCAAATGCCTATAGAAGACACCGACAGCGCGCTTTGGATAAGCATGGCAAAACTGGTCGATGGCGCAAGTGACGTCGATGGTCCTTTTGCCGGAATGCATCTTTGTGATACCGCCGCAGCACTTTGGGCGACCTTGGCCATGCCAGACGCGGCGTCGCGCGAAGCGCTAAATACCCAAGCCGTTTTGCGCAGTTTTTCTGCGTTGCCTTCGCACCTGCGCCGAAACCTGGGGCCCGGGCTTGCGGCCGGATTTCTGGCCTCGGGCGACCTTGCCACAGCCAGGGCGCTGACCAATACGGCACTGCGCGGAACCACCGCCGCAGAGCCCCGGGTGGCGGTCATGCAAGCCAGCCTTGACCTTGCCACCGGCGACCCGACCGCAGCCGCGGCACAGCTTGAGCCTGTCTTGCAAGACGCCGGACCGGCAACCGCCGAGACGCTTATCGCCTTGGTTGATGCCCGGATAGCTGCGCAGGAAACGATTGATCCGGAGATACCGGAAACGCTTGCGGCACTGCTTCGTGAACATTCCGGAACTGACCTTGAACCCGCTTTGCGACGCGCACAAATCCTGGCTCTCGGGGCATCAGGCAATTTTGATCAGGCCTTCGCCCTGTTGCCGCAGATGACGGATGCAGAGACTGAACTGTGGTCACTGCTCGCAACATCAAACTCGGAATCAGCTGTTTTGAACCACGCCGTTCTGCCCAGAGACGCCCGATTGCCCACCATTCCCGCCGCCCAGCGCAGCACTATTGCGGCTCAGCTCCAGTCCCTTGGACTGTCAGACATGGCGCTGATCTGGATAGGTCGTCAATCGCAGCAGACCCCGATTGATGACCGGCTTCTTGCAGCAAAAGCCGCCCTTTCCATCAACAGACCCGAAGACAGCCTTGTCTGGCTTGCAGGTCTTGAAGACACGATTGCCGCAGACCTGCGCGCACAGGCGCTTTCGCGCCTTGGCAAACCGTTGGAGGCGGCCAAGGCCTGGTCCTTCGCAGGCAATACCGACGCCGAACTGCGCGCGCAAAGCTGGGCCCGCAATTGGGAAGATCTATCCCGGCGTGATCCGTCTGCTTGGCAGGCCGCAGCCGCATTGATGTCGCAAGACCCGGCCTCTGCTATTGCGCAGGCCCCCGGCCCGCTTGCTTTGGCCAATGCCTTGCTTGCCGACAGTACCTCAACCCGTGCGACCCTGTCCGCACTGCTTGAAGGTGTCGCCGGCCCGCAATCAGACAATTGAGCTTTGCCCGACTTTTTTCACAAATTCTCTCGGGCGCTTACCGATTGGAAAGATATGCCGCCTAGGCTTGGGTCAGGATAGGCAGGGCATCGGGCCTTCGCAAAGGGTGAAACCCGGAATGCACTCCATGATCGCACTGCCGCAACCAATAACCTGCCGCCGCGTGGCGGCACCTGTTCTGCTCATCCTTTGGTCTGCTATCTGTCCATTCCAGACCCGCTTTGCGGCGGCAAGCACGGCTCAGGCCACACCCGATCTGTGCATCTCTGCGGCCCGCCATGCCGCTGACGCCACCGGCGTGCCGCTTGCGGTTCTACTCGCCGTCACCTTGACCGAGACCGGCCGCACCACTGAAAACGGGCTCACCCCATGGCCATGGGCCATCAATCAGGCGGGGGAAGGGCACTGGTTCCCAACACCGCAAGAAGCTGTCCAATTTGCCGAAAATCAACTTGATCAGGGCCTACGCAATTTTGACGTAGGCTGCTTTCAGTTGAATCATCGGTGGCATTCCAAAGGTTTCACCTCGACAATCGACATGTTCGATCCAGACCGCAACGCGCTTTATGCCGCGCATTTTCTGGCGGAACTTTACGCAGAGCAGGGCGATTGGTCCCTCGCCGCCGCAACCTATCATTCACGAACACCTGACAAGGCTGATCGTTACCGAACGAAATTTGACACCATTCTTGCGGGTCTGTCGGATCTCTCATTGCCCCGGTCTGCCGACACTATCGCAGCCCCGCGTGTAAACCTGTTTCCACTTTTACAAGCGGGGCGAAAGGGCAACTCCGGGTCATTGGTCCCTTTGATCACATCGGAAACTCGTTTGATCGGCGATCAACCATGATCCGGCTAAAGCTAAGCCTGGAAAGCATCTTTCACCCGACCATTCTGCTGGCGCTTGCCCTGATGTCGGTGATCATCATGATGATCCTGCCGGTGCCGTCCTGGCTGTTGGATCTGGGCCTTGCCTTGTCATTCGCGCTGGCAATACTGATGCTGACCATCACCCTGTTCATCGAACGGCCGTTGGATTTTTCGGCTTTTCCGACAATCCTGCTTGCCTCGTTGATGCTGCGACTTTCCCTGAATGTGTCATCGACCAAGCTGATCATCGGCAATGGTCATACCGGCACCGATGCCGCAGGCCATGTGATCGAAGGTTTTGCCGATTTCATCATGGGTGGAAATGTTCTTCTTGGCGTGGTCATTTTTCTTGTCCTGATGATCGTGAACTTCGTGGTCATCACCAAGGGCGCGGGCCGGATGGCCGAAGTCGGCGCGCGTTTTGCCCTGGACGGAATGCCCGGCAAACAGCTTGCCATCGACAGCGATATGGCAGCCGGCGCAATCGACCATGCCGAAGCAAAGCGCCGACGCGAACAGGAACTGGCAGAAACCAACTTCTTCGGGTCTCTCGACGGGGTTTCAAAGTTCGTCAAAGGCGATGCAGTTGCCGGGTTGTTGATCATCGGGCTGAATATCATCGTAGGCTTGATCATGGGCATTGTCGTGCATGATATGCCCGTAGGCTTGGCCTTCGAAACCTATGCCATCCTGACGGTCGGCGACGGCCTGGTCAGCCAGATTCCGGCAGTTATCATTTCCGTGGCAGTGGCGCTTTTGCTGGCCCGGGGCGGCGTAAAAGGGGCGGCGGATGTTTCATTCTTTGCCCAGCTTGGCCACTATCCCGGTGCGCTGGGAACGGTGGCCGTGCTGATGGCAGTGTTTGCAGTTGTCCCCGGGATGCCATTCCTGCCATTCATCTCGGGGGCAGCCGCATTGGGAATTGCGGCCTATTTCGGTTATCAAAAAGGACAACAACCCATTGCCCAGCCGCTTGCTGCGCCGGAACCCCCGCGCGCGCGTCAAATGGGCGATGTGCTTGATTTTGATGATATTCATATCGAATTCGCCCCTAATCTTGTGGCAATGGTGCTTGATCCGGCGACAGGCCTAGAGGTGCGAATTGCCAATATGCGCACCCATGTCGCCAGCGCCTTCGGTCTGATCATCCCCGAAATTCGCCTGACCGATGAAGCAAGTCTTGCCCCCGGCAATTACCGCATCCGGCTACAAGGCGTGGAACGGGTGCGCGACAGACTGGTTCCAGACCGGGTTCTGGCGCTGCTGATTGAGGGGACACCTGCCCCAACCGGTGAAGATGTTAAGGAACCCGTTTACGGCGCGCCCGCACGGTGGATCAAACCCGATGATCAGGAAGAAGCAGCCCTCGCCGGCCTGACCGTCGTGTCCCCGCCAGAGGTATTGGCGACCCATTTGCTGGAAGTGATGAAAACAAATCTGGCGCGGTTGCTGACCCTGCGCGGACTTCGCCGCCTGTTGGATGAATTTGTCACGTTATCTGATCCGGCCCGGGCCGAGGCGAACCGTCGCCTGCTGGACGAATTGGTGCCCGAAAAAGTGCCCGTTGATCTTTTGCTTTCTGTGCTGCGGCTGTTGTTGGAAGAACGCGTCTCAATCCGCAACCTGCCATTGATCCTTGAATCCATCGCCGAGTCGCGCGGTTTTGGCGCACCAGAGGCTGTTTGCGAGCATGTTCGACAACGTCTTGGTTTTCAGATTGTTGCCGAACTGAAACGCGATGACGGCACTATTCCCCTGATTCAACTGGCCCCGGACTGGGAGAAAACCTTTTCCACCTACCAAATTGACGGAGAGCGCGGACAACGCGATGTCGCTCTGCCACCGGATGAATTCAACCGGCTGGCCAATGCGCTTGCGGAAAGGTTCAACCGGTCCGCCGAGGCGGGTGTTTACCCTGCCCTCGTCACATCCAGCCTGCGCAGGCGCTTCTTGCGAACGGTTGTCGGCGCCAAAGGTCTGGGCGCCCCCGTGCTTTCCTACGAAGAAATCGGCATGGATGCCCGACCCGCGATGGTGGGGCAAGTTCCCGCATGAACGCGCTGATCACTTTGCTGACCCAGCTTTCCGGCCTTGGGCAAGATGTTCTATGGACCGGATTTGTTGTCTTCTTGCGGGTTGGCGCCGCGATGGCGCTGCTGCCTGCCTTTGGCGAACAAGCCGTACCGCAGCGCGTCAAACTGGTTCTGGCGATTGCTTTCACGGCCGTCGTTGCGCCAGCAGTTACAGCCGATATCGCGGCAATTGAACCGGGCACGGCAACGCCGCTGATGACCGAAGTGATGTCGGGTCTGCTGATCGGCATTGGTTTGCGGCTTTTTGTCCACGCTCTACAGATCGCGGGCACCATCATCGCGCAGGCGACGACCCTGTCACAGCTCTTTGCGGGTACCGGCCCCGAACCGCAGCCCGCCATCGGAAACCTTCTTGTGATGGCAGGTCTGGCCTTTGCCATGATGTCCGGCCTGCATCTTCACATCGCAAAGCTGCTGATCTTGTCTTACCAACCGCTTCCGGCCGGAGTGTTTCCGGGGGCCGCAGACATGGCGGATTGGGGGCTGTTCCAGATCGCCCGCGCCTTTTCGCTGGGGTTCTGCATTGCCGCACCGTTCGTTGCCGCATCCTTTATCTACAATGTGGCGATCGGTGTCATCAACCGCGCCATGCCGGCATTGATGGTTTCGTTTGTTGGTGCTCCGGCACTGGCGGCGGGCGGGCTTTTCATGTTGGCCGTGGTCACGCCCCCGGCCCTCGTTCTGTGGATGACGGCCCTTGAAGGGCATCTTGCCGCCCCGTTTCAGGTCACCCCATGAGCGACGACGAAAGCGCCGAAAAAGAACATGACCCCTCTCAGAAACGCCTCGATGATGCGCGCGCCAAGGGTGAAATCGCCAGATCCGCCGATTTGGCGACGGCCTGCAGCTATGGCGGCTTTTTGTTGGTAGCCGTCGCCCTTGGCGCACAATCCCTAAAAGACATCGGCAATGTCGGAATGGTCATACTGGATCAGGCAGATCGCCTTGCCCCCTTGTTCATTCAAGGTGGGAATGCGCCGTTTGCGGGGCTTTTGGCTGCAGTTTTTCGGGCCGCCAGCCCCTTTTTATTTATCCCCGGTCTGGCGGTTCTTACCTATCTTCTGGCCAGCAAAACACTGCTGTTCACGCCGGGAAACCTTGCGCCAAAATTGTCGCGCATCTCGCCTCTATCAACTGCCAAACACAAATTCGGACGTCCCGGTTTGTTTGAATTTGCCAAAAGTCTTACGAAGATGGTCGTCATTTCAACGGTCCTGATGATGTTTTTGATGAACCATGCCGATGACGTGATCGGAACGCTGTATCTGACGCCAGCGATGTCCACCGCTGTTTTGGTGGACTTGCTGGTTCGGTTCCTTTTCATCGTTCTGATTATTGCAGTCGTCACCGGCGGCATTGATTTTCTGTGGCAACGCGCACAGCATCTTCGAAAAAACCGCATGTCGCGCAAAGATCTGATGGACGAATCCCGCGACCAGGACGGCGATCCGCATATGAAAGCGCAGCGGCGCCAACGCGGCATTGAAATTGCGACCAACCAGATGCTGGCGGATGTGGCCAAAGCAGATGTTATTGTAGTCAACCCGACGCACTACGCCGTCGCCCTGAAATGGAACAGGGCCGCAAAACGGGCACCGATATGTCTTGCCAAGGGAACCGATGAAATCGCCGCCCGCATCCGCGAAAAGGCAGCCGAGGCGGGCATTCCCATTCACTCTGATCCCCCGACAGCGCGGGCCCTGCATGCCAGCATTGATATCGGTCAGGAAATTCAACCCGAACATTATCGCGCAGTCGCCGCCGCAATCCGCTTTTCCGAAACCATGCGGAAACGCGCAAGAAAGGCACGTCGATGACCACTGCAAAACAGATCGCGCGGCTTAGCCAGATTTCGCAGCTTGTTCTGGACGTCAAGCTGGCCGCCCTGCGCACAGCGGTCAGCAAGCGCCAGCACAGTCTTGATCTGCTGACAGCACTAAGCGGTGTTGCCAATGCGCCTGATCTGTCTTTGGTGGCCGAGCATCAGGCGCAAATGCGCTATCAGCAATGGGCGCAGGCGAGGCGCGCCGAGCTGAATCTGGTACTGGCACGCCAGACCGCCGAAATGGCAACAGCGCGCGATGAAGCTGTGCAAGTCTTTGGTCGAAATCAGGCAGTGCGGGGCTTGCAGGCAAAGTGGCGCTAAGTAAACGGTCGTCTTGCTGGAAATCTGCTTTGCCATACTGTCCGGTCGTGACTGATTTGCCACTCTGACCGACGCCGCGATAACCCTTTGCCCTCGTCCGGTTCGGGTTTTCGATATTCTGGCTGTGGCGCCGAAAACCCTTCCACTGCCCGGCCCCGCTCTTGACCCGGCTCTGGCCATTGGCTAGGGCACCAAGCAGTTTCCGCTTGAACCCAGAGGTGCATCTTGGCCAATCCATCCCTTCTTATTCTTGCCGGTGATGGAATCGGCCCCGAGGTCATGGCTGAGGGTAAACGCATCATTACGTGGTTTGGTGCCAAACGCGGCGTGACCTTCGACGTATCAGAAGACCTTGTCGGCGGTTGCGCCTATGACGCGCATGGCACGCCCTTGCATGATGATACCATGGCAAAGGCCCAATCAGTGGACGCGGTTCTTTTGGGGGCGGTTGGCGGGCCGAAATATGATGCGTTGGATTTCAGCGTAAAGCCAGAACGCGGCCTTTTGCGCCTGCGCAAGGAAATGGACCTGTTCGCCAACCTGCGCCCGGCGCAGTGTTTTGACGCGCTGGCAGATTTTTCATCGCTGAAAAAAGACATCGTGGCGGGCCTCGACATCATGATCGTGCGGGAGTTGACAAGCGGCGTCTACTTTGGCGAACCGCGCGGCATTTTCCCCGACAATGAAGGGGGCCGCGTGGGCGTGAATACCCAACGCTATACCACCAATGAAATCCGCCGCGTCGCGCGGTCTGCCTTTGAACTGGCCCGCAAGCGCAACAACCGGGTCTGTTCGATGGAAAAGGCCAATGTCATGGAAAGCGGCATTCTGTGGCGCGAAGAAGTGCAATGGGTGCACGACAATGAATACCAAGATGTGCAGCTGTCCCATATGTATGCCGACAACGGCGCGATGCAGTTGGTGCGCAACCCCAAACAGTTTGATGTGATTGTCACTGACAACCTGTTTGGCGATTTGTTGTCGGATGCCGCCGCCATGCTAACCGGCAGCTTGGGCATGTTGCCATCGGCCAGTCTTGGCGTGCCAATGGCGAATGGCCGCCCGAAAGCCATGTATGAACCCGTGCATGGATCGGCTCCCGATATTACAGGCAAAAGCCTTGCCAACCCGATTGCCTGCATCCTCAGCTTTGCCATGGCGCTGCGCTATTCCTTCGACATGGGGGATGAGGCGACACGGGTGGAAACCGCAATCAAAACCGTGCTGGCAAACGGCGCGCGCACGGCCGATCTGATGGGCCCTGATGGTGGCACGCCGATCTCGACCACCGGTATGGGCGATGCGATTTTGGCAGCATTGGACGCCAGTCTTTAGCATGAAGGCAAACACGCCTTCCAACCTGAACGGTGCCCTGCTGGGACTGACGGGAATGGCGTTGTTTGCCTGCGCGGACATTGCGATTAAGTTTCTCGGTGGGGGCTACAATCCGTTTCAGATCATCTTTTTCGCGGGGCTGATGACATTTCCGCTGATCGCCGGGTTGATGATTGCTGATCCGGTTTCTGCCACCCTGCGGCCTCGTCGGCCAAGGCTGATGGCGCTGCGCTGTCTAGTTGTCTTGCTGAATGGCATCTTCGGGACCTATGCCTTTGCAAATTTGCCGTTGGCACAGTGCTACGCCATCTTTTTCATGATGCCGATATTCATCACCCTGCTGGCTGTACCGGTCTTGGGTGAAGGGATTGATTTTTGGCGCGGTATGGCAGTGGTGGCCGGACTGGTCGGCGTGGTGATTGCCCTTGATCCTGGCACAGGCAGGTTGCAATGGGGTCATGCTGCAGCATTGGCGGGGGCGATGGTGGGGGCTGGAAACTACATCATCATTCGGAAGACCGGCACCCAAGAGCGAACTTCAGCGCTGCTCTTGTATCCATTGATCTTGCAGATGGTTGTGGCGGCGGCTGTCCTTCCGGCGGTGTATCAGCCAATGCCGTTTCGTGATCTTGCGCTGACGGCGCTGATGGCGGCGGTCACCTTCGTAGGCTATCTGGCAATCATCGCGGCTTACCGAAGGGCGCCTGGCATAGTTGTGGCCCCGATGCAGTATTCACAGATCGTCTGGGCAGCTATTTTCGGTGCCTGGTTGTTTGATGAACATCTGACAAGCCGCACAGTGGTAGGCACGGCGGTGATCATTCTGGCAGGGGTCGTGATCGTGGCCAAGCAAGACCGCCCCGCCTGATTATCGGCAGACTGCACCTTGGTTGCCCTTGAACTTCCTTAAGCATGGGCGCAGAAGGGCGAGGTATTTGATACCGCTAACACCCGGATCCCCCATGCCCGCATTGAATGCATCCCTTAAAGGGGCGCTTTTGTCGCTTGCCGCTTTTGGGTTTTACGCAAGCCACGATGTGGTCGTGAAGTATCTGGGGGCCAGTTACACGTCGTTTCAGATCATCTTCTTTTCTGGCCTGATCGGCTTTCCGCTTGTCACCATGATGCTGATGGCCGACCGCACCGATGGCAACCTGATCCCCAAACACCCGTGGTGGACGGCGCTGCGCACTGTGTCTGCCGTGATGACCGGAGCGATGGGATTCTACGCCTTTTCCGAACTGCCGATGGCGCAATGCTACGCGATCTTCTTTGCAATGCCGATTTTGGTCACTCTGATGGCGATCCCGATCTTGGGTGAAAAGATCGGCCTTCGCCGGGGTATGGCAGTGATCGTGGGCTTGCTGGGCGTCTTGATCGTTTTGCGACCAGGGCAGGTTGACCTGGGGCTTGGCCATCTGGCCGCTTTGGCGGCTGCAGCCACCGGGGCCATGACATCGGTGATCGTGCGCAAAATCGGAAATGACGAGAGGTCGGTCGTTTTGATGCTGTATCCGATGGTGGCAAGCTTCCTGTTGATGGGGTTGGCGTTGCCCTTAGTCTATGTACCGATGCCGGTGGAACATCTGGGGCTGCTTGCGGTGATGGCACTGCTTGGGCTGATCGGATCGGTATTGGTGATTGCGGCTTACCGCACTGCGCCCGCCATCATTGTGGCCCCGATGCAGTATTCGCAAATCATCTGGGCGGTGATCTACGGCTATGTCTTTTTTGGCGAAAGACTGGACTACACCACGGGCCTTGGTACGGCGGTGATCGTGGCATCAGGCATCTACATCGTATTGCGTGAAGGCACGCCGCGTGTTTCGGAAAATCGCCCCGTGCTGAATTCACAATCCCGTCTTGATACCGGAACCGTGCCCCGTATCAGCCTGTGGCTGCGTTTGTTTGAACGGCGCGACAACCGCACCTGACCCTCTTGCAAAACCCGGCCCGCAGGTTTACCCAGCCCAAATCGGTCGGAGCGTAGCGCAGCCTGGTAGCGCACCTGCTTCGGGAGCAGGGGGTCGGAGGTTCGAATCCTCTCGCTCCGACCAATTCCCGAAATGAAAACAATAACTTAAGTAAGATACTTGGCCGCCATGTTTGAGGCGAAAATGCCCCGTAAGCCCTACGTAAGTGCGCTGCTCCCCTTCTCTGGACCGCCGGATGATAGAATTTTCCGGCTTGGTCACGGCGACGGGCTGGCAGCGTCGTCGGGATAATGTATGGCAATCGGGACGTTGTATCCGATCGCGCTGTGGGGTCGGTCTTCGTTGTAGTGTCTGCGCCAAGCCTCCAACTTTTCGCGGGCGTCTGCAAGGCTCATGAACCAATGGGCGTTCAGGCACTCCGAGCGCAGCTTGCTGTTGAACGCTTCGATGAAGCCGTTGTCTGTCGGCTTTCCTGGCCGGGAGAAATCCAAGGTGACCGCATTGGCATAAGCCCAGAGATCGAGGTCGCGCGAGATGAACTCGCTGCCATTATCAACCCGGATCGTCTTGGGGTGGCCGATCTGATAGCAGACCTTTTCCAGCGTCTGGACGACGTCCTCCCCGCGATAGCTGAACCTTGCATCGCTAGCGGGACAAAAGCGTGAATGCGTATCGACGATGGTAAGAATTCGGAGCTTGTTGCCGAGGGCCAGTTGGTCATGAACAAAATCCATGGCCCAGACATCGTTCGAGCCAACGGCCTCTGCACGATCGTCGCGCAGCTTCGCTTTCACCCGCCGCTTTGGGCGCTTGTTCCTGAGCTGAAGCCCTAACTCATTGTAAACTCTCCTCGCCTTCTTGATGTTTACTCGCCAGCCCTCGCGCCGCAACAGCACATGGACCCGCCGGTAGCCATAGCGCACCCGCGTTTCACATATCTCTTTGATCCTGAGCTCAAGACCGGCCTGCTCGGTGCGACGTGATTTATAATGGTAGCTCGACCTGTCGAACCTCAGGGCCTCGCACGCCCGGCGGATCGATACGCCCCAGTCCACCAACATCCCGTCGACAAGCTTGCGCTTCCAAGCAGGCCTTAGAGCTTTCGGCGGATCACGTCCTGCAACATCTCGCGGTCGAGCGTCAGGTCGGCCACGATCTTCTTCAGCCGACCGTTCTCGTCTTCAAGCGCCTTCAGTCGACGCATCTCATCCGGCAGCAACCCGCCATACCGCTTCTTCCAGTTGAAGTAGGTCGCTTGGCTGATCCCAGCCTTCCGGCAGATCTCAGCGACTTGTGTGCCTTCCTCGCCCTGCTTCTGGATGAACGCCTTTTGCGCTTCCGTGAACTTCGATGCCTTCATCGTTCTCAGCTCCTCTCCCAGCCTGGGAAATGATAGCCGAAAACTCCACTTTCAAACGATCCAGTTTTCAGGGGGCAGAGCAAACAGAATGCGCAATTCCGGCATCATGGGCGATCTTCCCAAGCCGATCAAGCATGCTGAACCGCTGCGGCTTATCAGGTGTGGCTGCGGTTCACGGGCAGGATGCCCCCAGTACGGCACGGCTTTCATGCCAAGTCCCGCAAGCCATCCATGACCTGAACCAATTCAGCCGAAATGCCGGGTTCAGACAAGGCATGACCTGCCATGGGAACCATCCGAAGCACGCATTTTTTCCAGCCGTCCGACAGTTTCCAGGCTGAAATCGGCGGGCAGATCATATCATATCGCCCCTGGACGATATTCGCCGGGATATGTTCGATCCGAGCTCGCTGCTGCAAGATCCAACCATCGCTTTGCAAGAATCCGGCATTGTGGAAATAGTGATTTTCAAGCCTTGCAAAGGCCCGCGCATAGTCGGACGGGCTTTCCCCGACCAGACCTTCGCTTTGCGCGGATGCAAGCCCGTTTTCCCAATTGGCCCAAACCCGCCCGAATTGCGATTCTTCCACCAGGTTGCCGGAAAACAGCCGCCGATGATAGGCGGCGATCAGATCTGCGCGTTCCGCGGCCGGGACCAAGTCTATGAACCGCGCCCATTGGTCGGGAAAGAAAGCCCCCGCCCCGCCACCATAGAACCAGTCCAGTTCCGCCTTTGTCATCAGGAAGACGCCGCGGAGCACTAGATGAACCACACGATCAGGGTGGGAAATGGCGTAGATCAATGCAAGCGTCGCCCCCCAGCTGCCGCCAAACACGATGAACCGGTCTATTCCCAGCGCCTGCCGGATCGCTTCGATATCA
>JANNSG010000036.1:0-31279 GCA_031402355.1 Pseudorhodobacter sp.
CACTTCGGGGACCAGAATCTTGCCCATCAACTGGCCACCGGCATCAATGCAATGCACGCCGTCCGCCGCTGAAGACCACAGATTGCCGTCGGTATCGGTGCGAATGCCGTCCGCACATCCGGGGTCGATGCTGTGAAACACTGCGCCGCCGGACAACTTGCCCTCTGCCACATCAAAGGCGCGGATGTGCTGCGCATCAGCGTGAAACATCCGCCCGGTGTCGGCAATGTAAAGCCGCCTCTCATCCGGCGAAAAGGCCAGTCCGTTGGGGCAATGAAAATCATCAGCCACAACCGAAATACTGCCTGACACATCGACCCTGTACACTTGGCAAGGCAGTTCCTGCGGCGATCTGTGGCCTTCGTAATCTGTCAGAATGCCGTAATGTGGATCGGTGAACCAGATTGAGCCATCCGATTTTACAATCACATCATTCGGCGAATTCAAAGGCTTGCCACCGTATCCATCGGCAATGACGGTCAGCCGTCCGTCATGTTCGGTCCGGGTTACCCGCCGCAAGCCATGCTCGCATGAGACCAGGCGCCCCTCGCGGTCGCGGCTGTGCCCATTCGCAAAATTCGACGGCTGCCGGTAGGTGCTTAGCCCGGAGCCCGGCGTCCAGCGCAAGATCTTGTTGTTGGGTATGTCGGAAAACAGCAGACAACCGGCGTCGCCGAACCAGACCGGGCCTTCCGCCCAATCAAAGCCCGTTGCCAGCGTCTTCAAGGGTGCGTTGCCCAGCACATATGTGCCAAATCGAGGATCAATGATGTCGAAGGATGTCACTTTGCCCGCTCCTCAAGAAATTTCGGATCTGCCGTGGGGCGCAGCATAGCCAGACTGCCCAAAAGCCGCAAAGCCTTCGCGAACCCGTGTCAGCAAAGGCTGCCCGGCGAAATGCGCGATCAGATTGTCGCGCACCAGCTTGCCCATGGCCTGACGCGTCTCGACGGTGCCCGACGCATGATGCGGCTGCAAAAGCACATTTGGCAGGCTGACAAACCTGGGGTTCAGCCGGGGTTCACCCTCAAACACATCCAAGGCGGCCGAGCCGAGCGCACGGGATTCCAACGCAGTCAGCAGAGCCTCTTCATCAATATTGGCGGCGCGGGAGATGTTGATCAGCATCCCCTGCGGCCCAAGCGCCTTGATCACGGCGGGCCCGACGATATGCCGTGTCTCAGCCGATGCGCTGAGCGTGACGAACAGAAAATCAGACCGGGCTGCCAAAGCGACCGGATCGGCGATATAGGCCCAGTTTTCGGGCGTGGTCTTCGGGCTACGGGCCGAATAGGCGATGTCCATGCCAAAGCCCTGCAGGCGTCTGGCCACTTCTACACCGATGCGGCCAAGTCCCAGTACCCCTGCCCGCTTGCCCCAGACCCTGCTTTGCAACGGATAGCCGCCCTTGCTGGCCCAGTCCCCGCCCCGCGCCCAGGCCTCGGCCCCGACCATGCCACGGGCGAGGCACAGCATCATCCCGATCCCCAGATCGGCGCAATCTTCGCTAAGCACATCAGGCGTGTTGGTCACAGACACGCCGCGCGCGCTGCACGCCGCCATATCCACCGCGTCATAGCCAACCCCATAGACCGCGATCATTTCAAGGCGCGGGCACGCGTCGATGATTTCGCGGCTTGCCCCCAGATCACCGCGCGTTGCTATCGCGCGCACCGAGCCGCCAACCCGCGCCAGGAATGCCGTCTTGTTGGCCGCCTCAAAGTACCTGTGGCAGATGAATGCCGCATCAAGCGGGGCCTGATCCCAAGCCGGGTAGCTGCCAATCTGCAATATTTCCGGCTTGGTCACAGACGCCTCCACAATCGAATGTTATCGTTAACCTAACGAAGTTCCTCGCGCGATGTCGAGGGGTAAAGCGACGACATTCGCGCCCGGCGGCAGGTGCTAAGGATAACGCCACGGTCCGGACGTTGGCATAGGACGGCGCAAGTTCCCGCTGGGGCCGTCTTTTCGTTGACTTATCTGCAACTTTGCCGCATCCGATGACGCCTGATGAAACGGCTTTGAAGGGGATTGTCTTGAAGATTGCAGTCATTGGAACCGGTTATGTCGGCCTTGTCTCGGGGGTTTGCTTTTCCGACTTTGGTCATGATGTCATCTGTGTCGACAAGGATCTGGGCAAGCTGGAAAAACTGCAGCGCGGCGAGGTTCCGATCTACGAGCCGGGGCTTGACCAGTTGATGGCCAAAAACGTCGCCGCAGGCCGTTTGTCGTTTACCAATGACTTGGCAAAAGCTGTTGAAGGCGCAGGCGCAGTCTTCATCGCCGTGGGCACGCCGGCGCGGCGCGGTGATGGCCATGCCGATCTGACCTATGTCATGGCCGCCGCCGGCGAAGTGGCGCAATGCCTGACCAGCTATGCAGTCATCGTGACCAAATCCACCGTTCCAGTCGGCACCAACCGGCAAGTGCAATCGGTGATCGCCAGCGCCAATCCAAAGGCCGAATTCGATGTGGCCTCGAACCCCGAATTTCTGCGCGAAGGGGCCGCGATCGACGATTTCATGCGCCCGGACCGGGTGGTCGTCGGCGTCGAGACCGACCGCGCGAAAGAGGTGATGGCCGAAGTTTATCGCCCGCTGTTTCTGCGCGATTTCCCGGTGGTCTACACCGGGCTCGAATCCGCCGAGATGATCAAATATGCGGCCAATGCGTTTCTGGCCACCAAGATCACCTTCATCAATGAAATCGCAGCCCTGTGCGAACGGGTAGGCGCGGATATCAAGGCGGTGTCCAAGGGGATCGGCATGGATGGCCGCATCGGCAACAAGTTTCTGCATGCGGGCCCGGGGTACGGCGGATCTTGTTTTCCCAAAGATACCAAAGCGTTGGCGCGCATGGGTCAAGATCATGGCGTAGCGATGCAAATCACCGAGACCGTCATCAAGGTGAATGACGAGGTCAAGCGCCGGATGATCGGCAAGATCGAGGATCTATGTGACGGCGTGCTGCGCGACAAGGTCATTGCCGTGCTTGGTGTCACGTTCAAGCCAAACACCGACGACATGCGCGACGCGCCGTCGCTGACGATTGTGCCCGCCCTGATCGGGGCGGGTGCGCGGGTGCGGGTGGTTGATCCGCAGGGCCGCCATGAAGGCGAGACGCTATTGCCCGGTGTCAAATGGCACGACAGTCCGTATCAGGCAACGCAGGGTGCCCATCTGGTGGTGATCTTGACCGAATGGAACGAATTCCGTGCCCTTGATCTGGGCAAGATGGCCCGCAAGATGGCGACGCCGCGCATGGCCGATCTGCGCAATCTTTACAGCCTGGCCGAGGCTGCACGCGGCGGATTTGACGCCTATGTCGGCGTTGGTCGCTGACCCGGCCACAAATTGCCCGCCCGGCTGGGTGCCGATGGCGGCGCGGGGGATCCGGCTGCATGTGTCGCCACAATGCGGGATCGTCGCGGGATTTGTGGTCGAGGATCAACAGCGCCTGATTTCGATGATGCACAAGGCCCCGTGGGTCGGGTCCGACCTGGCATTGCCAGCGGGTGCACCCCCGCATCAGGCCCATCTGCAGGGTGATTTCTTCTGCGCCCCGTTTTCGGATGCGTCCGCCGATGCGGCACCATTGCACGGCTGGCCTGCGAATGGCGGCTGGCAATTGTCACCCGGGGCGGATGGCAAAACCCTGAAAGGCAGGCTTGACAGGCGGGTCATGGGGGCATCGGTGGCCAAGGAACTGTCGGTGACGGATGACCATCCTTTCCTTTACCAACGTCATGGCTTCACGGGCGGGCGGGGGGCTATTGCCGTCGCAAATCATGCGATGGTTTCCCTTCCAAATGGCGGGCATTTGCGGTTTTCGGCCAAGCGCTGGTTCGAAACCCCCGCCAATGCCCCCGAGACCGATCCGTCACGCGGCAGGTCGGCGCTGCGCTATCCGGCCAAAAGCACCGATCCCCGACAATTCCCGGGCACAGATGGCGCGATGGTCGATCTGACCCGGTATCCCTTTGGCCCGGCGCATGAGGATTTTGTAATCGGGGTTGAGGCCGCTGCAAGCCCGCTCGGCTGGACAGCCGTCAGCCGCCCCATGGAGGGGGATCTGTACCTTAGCCTGCGCAACCCCCGCCGCTTGCCGATGACGATGCTTTGGCATTCCAATGGCGGTCGCGACTATGCGCCCTGGCTTGGCCGTCATCGGGGCTGTCTTGGCATCGAAGAGGGCATCGCGCTGCCGCTGTTGGATCTGACCCGCAACGATGACCCAGACATTTTTGCCCGGTCGGGCCAGGATTCCGCCTTGAACCTGATCCCTGACGGCAAAACCGAGGTTCGCCATATCACAGGCTGCATAGCCTGGCCCACGGGCGAACCGGTGCGCGACATTTGGCTTGAAGACGACGGGCTTGTCATCTGCGGCGAACAGGGCGCGAGACGAACCCTTCCCATCCACGGTGATTTTCTTGATCTTTGATGCCGCACCGGGACGGGGGCTGATCTGTCCGCCCCGGTGCGCGCGGTTCAGTTTGGACGCACGGCATCCCAGACGTCTTTGACGCCGTCCCCTTTTGCATCGCCTTTTGCGGCGTCGCCCGCAAAGAAGTAAAGCGGCATCCCCTTGAGCGTCCATTGATAGGTGCCGTCACTGCGTTCGATCACGGTCAAGTCGCCGTCAACCATGGCCTTGTTGTCAGCACTGGTCAGGAACGGCGGCCAAGTGCCAGCACAGGCGTCATAGCAAGATGATGCCCCGGCCGTATCCTTGCGAAAGGTATAAAGTGTCATGCCGGTATCTGTCGCCGCGATGACCGAACCATCAGCGCTATCGACCGTTTCGGTCACCGCAGCGACTGCGAATGATCCGCTAAATGCTACGGCAATGCTAAGGGAAAAGACTGTCAGTTTCATGGGTGAATTTCCTTTTGACTGTTGGCACATGGTGTTTGCCCGCCGCTGCGGGCTGATCGGGGCGGCATCTGCAGCATTCGCGCCCGCGCGCCCGTCTTTCAGCAAACGCATCACCCGCGCCGATTATTCATCGCTGCACAAAAAACAATTCTTCGCTGTCTTTGAATAAATCCCACCCTTCGGGCGTTCGCTGGTCATGGGCAGGATTATCCGCCCAAAACCAAACCGACCCCCGCTTGGGTCTTGGACATCAAAGGATAGACGTCATGCGCCGCACTCAGCTATTGATCACCACCCTTTTTGCCACCTCATTGGCGGGAATTGCCTTTGCCGCCGGATCGGATTCAACCGAACCACCCGTCAAGACCGAGACCACCCAGGTCTGCAAAGACGCCAAGATCTGGGACGTGAAGACGGAGAAATGTGTTGATGCAGAAGGCGATGCCCAAAGCGGTGCGTTGAGTGATGACGTGCTTTACAACGCCGCCCGCGAGTTGGCCTATGACGGGCAATATGCCAATGCGCTGCAGGTTCTGGCCGCAGCCTCCAATCAGAACGACCCGCGTATCCTGAATTACAAAGGTTTTTCGCTGCGCAAATCGGGCAAGCATGTTGAGGGAATGAAGTTCTATCAGGCAGCTCTGGATATTGACCCGGACTATAGTCTCGCGCGCTCCTACATGGGGCAAGCGATGATCGCCGAAGGTGATTTCATTGGTGCAAGGGAACAGCTGATCCAGATCGCGGATCGCGGCGACAAAGATACCTGGGCCTATGCCGCGCTGAACATGGCACTGCACGGCGAAGCCACCACCTGGTGACCGGCAGCCGATGTTGAACCCCCTTCCTCGCCAAGTTCCGCCGGCCCTAACGGTCGGCGGTTGCCTGTCTGCCCGCAAATGTGTTCACCTGATGGTGGTTGGCCGCTCGCAGCAGGTCAGTGGCCAAGGGACAAGAGACGTGACAGAGATGGCACAATTCAAAGCGGACCTCGTGCAAATGCTTGCACGGCTGCGCCGCTTTGCCCTGACGCTGACCCGCAACCGCGACGACGCCGATGATCTGGTGCAAACCGCCGTCGAGCGTGCCATTTTGCGTCAGGCGCAATGGCAGCGGGGCACCCGGTTGGACAGCTGGCTTTACACAATGATGCGCAATCTCTGGGTTTCTGAATTGCGCAGCCGCCGGGTCCGTATCGGTGGCGGGTTGGTTGATGCAAGCGAGACAGACGAACTGCAGACCGAGGTTGCCGCTCCGGACCATGTGTATGGCAATCAGATGCTGGCGATGGTGATGTCTTTGCCGGTGGGGTTAAGTTCCGCTTTGCTTCTGGTCGCCGTTGAAGGCAACTCCTACCAGGAGGCCGCCGAGATACTGGATATTCCGATAGGAACCGTGATGAGCCGCATGTCCCGCGCCCGCCAGATCATGAAAGAAAAACTGAGCCATGACGCAGAGCAGGACCTGCAATGACACAGTCCCTTGATCCCGCCCTGCTTGACCAGCTTTCCGCCTATCTGGATGGCGCTCTCTCTGCGCAAGACGCGAAGGCCGTTGAACGACTGGTGCAAACTGACGCGGTTGTTGCCGCAGAATTTGCAGCCCTGTCGCGTGTGGACCTGGTTGCGCGTCAGGCGCTTGACAGTCTGTTGACCGACCCGGTGCCGGTCGCATTGGCGCGTGCCATTGACAGCGCCCCGGCAGGTGCCAAAGCACTGCCGCCCATGGCTGCTGCTAACCTGCCCAATGCCCCGATCTGGCGCAGGCTAGCTGCGGCTTTTGCCCTGATCTTGATCGGGGGGGCGGGCGGTGCCTATCTGACCCGCACCACCGCACCGCAACAGGTTGCGACCGCGATGGGTTGGCTGGATCAGGTTGCCAACTACCATCTGATCTATGCCGGGCAGAAGCGGCATCTCGTCGAAGTGCCCGCGTCCGAAACCGACCATTTGCAAACATGGCTTGCAGACACCACAGGTGTGGCCTTCACCGTGCCCGACCTGACGGCAAGCGGGCTGACTTTTCAGGGCGCCCGTTTGTTGGTGGCGAGCGGCAAACCGGTGGCGCAGTTACTCTATACGGATGCAAACGGGCTGGTTGTGGCGCTGTGCTTTCTGGCGGGTGGCGATGCGGCGGCGGGAACCGGCCTGACGCCGCTTACCCCGCGCAGTGTGGGTGATGTGAACATGGTTTCGTGGAAAAGTGATGACGCATCTTATGTTGTCGTCGGCCCCACCACCGGAATTGACCTGCAATCCGTGGCGAGGGCCGCCGCAATGGCGCTTTAGACAAGCGTTCAGGCCAACAACGCTGCCGCTTCGGTTGGGCCCAAGGGGGCAGGCTGTGTGCAGGTGGTCTGCAAGGTGACAAACTGCCCCGTCTCGCCCGATTGCAGCACCGCCAGCATTACCTCCACCCCGTGCAAAGTGCGGTCCAACGAGGCCCGATGATCCCGCCCATCCCGCAATGCCGCCGCCATGTCGGCCAACCCGGCGCTGCGGTAATTCGCCCGCTCTACCCCGTTGTGGTTCTGGTTCGCGCGCCCGAACGGATGATCCCACAAAGCCGCCTCTTTGATGACGGCATCAGTGCCCGCAAGTTCAACCGCGCCGCCAAAGAAATTCGGGTCCGGCACAAAAAGCGAGCCTTTATCGCCGTAAATCTCCATGTTCGCGCGCTTGTGCGACCACACGTCCCAGGACGTCGAAAGGTTGACTGTTGCCCCGTTATGAAATTCCAGCAGGGCATGGATGTTGGTCGGCGTCTTGACAGGGATCATTTCACCCGCACGCGGCTGGCTTGAAATTGTCCGGGTCGGGCTGGACGCATTGGCCAGCGCCGCCACCCGTTTGATCGGACCTATCAGGTTGATCAGATTGGCAATATAATAGGGGCCAAGGTCAAGCATCGGGCCGCCACCGGGTAGGAAGAAGAAATCCGGGTTCGGATGCCAATGTTCCATCCCATGGCTCATCACAGCTGTAGACCCTGCTACGATACGGCCAATCTTGCCCTCATCAATCATCGCGCGGGCAAATTGGTGCGATCCGCCAAGGAAGGTATCTGGCGCACAACCGACGCGCAGACCACCCGCCGCCGCCAAGGTCTGCAGTTCCAGCCCTTCGGCCATCGACAGCACCAAAGGCTTCTCGCTCCAGACATGTTTGCCCGCTTGCAACGCGGCTTTCGACACCCCGAAATGCGCGTCGGGAACCGTCAGGTTGATCACCACATCGACCGCCGGATTGGCCAGCAAATCGTCAACCGACTGGGCAACCACGCCGTATTCCGCCGCCCGCGCCTCGGCCGCTGCCATGCGCGTATCGGCGCAGGCCCGCATTTCGATGCCTTTGAACATCGGGGCCAAAGAGAAATAGGTGGTCGAGATATTGCCACAACCGATGATGCCAATGCCAAGTTTTTCCATTGTCAGAACCCTTTAGCTGCGATGATAGACCGTGTTGCGAAGCGCGTGTGATCAGACGGATTGTCATGCTCCATCACGAAATTGCTGCAAGCTGTGCCCTTCAGCGCGGCCATCAGCCCAGCCCAATCCACCGTGCCGTGGCCAACATCCGCCCAGCCATCTTCATCGTCATTCTGCCCATCGGGCGCGATGTCTTTGACATGTATTGCCGTGATGCGGTCACCGTACCATTTGATCCAGTCCAACGGGTCGGCCCCGCCCCGAATGATCCAGGCGATATCTGCCTCCCATTCCAGGTCCGGCCCGCCTTCAAAGATCAGGTCTTGTGGAATGCTGCCATCATGCAAGGCCACGAATTCGAACGCGTGGTTGTGCCAGCCAAACCCAAAACCGGCGTCGCGGTAGGGTTTGCCAATCTCTTGCAGCCGCGCCCCAAATTCCCGCCAGCCATTCGCCGTTGTGGGCCGATCACCCGGCATCAGATGCGGGCAATAGATGCGTTCCATCCCTAATGTTGTGGCGATGGTCAAGGCGTGGGACACTTCGGTTTCCAGCATGGTCAGCCCGAAATGCCCGGTTTTCATGGTCAGACGGTGGGCTTTCAATTGCGCGGCCAATCCAGCCGCATCTTCATAAAGACCGCCATACCCTTCGACCGAGGAATAGCCCGCCTTGGCAATCATGCTAAGCGTATCATCCATCGGTTTGAAATTGCGGCTGCTGTAAAGTTGGTACGAAAACGCTGTCATGTGATGTCCTTTCAGACGGGGCCATAGGTGGCCGAATGAAGATCGCGCAGGATGAATTTCGGGGCCGCCGCAGGGTCTGCGGGGGTAAAAGTAAAGCGGAACTCCGGCCCCGGGCCGCAATGCACACCCGCGCGGTCCCAACGACCAGGGACATCTGCCTCGGGTGTGACGAAAAACGCCATCGCGGCGGCAGTCACGGTCAGGACGTGGCGGGGGCCATCGCGCGCCTCCGTAACGCGCAAGCCGGGGTCTGGCAGGTCGTAGGTCTTCCATGGCCTTGGTGCAAAGATGTCACCGGCCTTGCTGCCGTCCGACCCGGTCCAGCCAAATGTCAAAACCTCGTCGGAAGCAAGCGCTCCTTCGGCCAGCGTCATCAGCGGCGCTGCAGTAGCACCAACAGAAGCGGTCGCCGAACCCAGCATCCGGGCGGTGCCATCCATCTGCGTGGCGTAGGCAGTGACCGATACCTCGACCGGGTCAAGCCGGTCATTGACTGCGACCAACGTAAGTGCGTCCTTCCCCGGCACCGCCGTAACGAGGACCGGCTGAAAGAATGCCTTCGCCATATGGTGCAGCAGCTTCCATCCACCGCCGTGATCAAGGCTGGACCACGAACACACCGGCCAGGTGTCATTCAGCTGCCAGATCAGCGTGCCCATGCAATGCGGCTTCAGGCTGCGCCAATGGGTGACGGCGGTTTTGATGGCAAGGCCTTGCTGAACCTGGCTGAGATAAACGAAGTTTTCAAAGTCCACTGGAAACCGGAAATAGCGGAACATCGTCTCGGCGATCCGGGCGTTACCGCCTGCGTTCTTCTGGTGACTTTCCATGACCGGGGAGGCGATATTCCAGTCTTTTGGATCGGCAAACTTGCGGATCACATCCATAGACGGGTAAGACTGAAAGCCGAATTCCGAACAAAACCGGGGGCTTACATCGCGGTAATGGTCAAAATCGCGCCCCTCATGCCAGACCGACCAAAAGTGCATGTCGCCCTTGCTGTCGTCATGCCAGGCATCGCCGAAATCCATCGGGCCGGGGCTTGGAGACGAAGGCCACCAAACAGCCTTTGGCACTGCCGCTTTCAACGACTGTTCAATCGTTCGGTTCAGACGGTCATAGCCCACCAGATATAGATCGCGGTTGGCGCGGGTTTCGGGAAACCACGTCAGCGCGCCGATCAACTCATTGTCGCCACACCATAAAACAAGGCTGGCGTGGTGATGCAGGCGCAGCGCCTGTTCGCGCACTTCGATGGCCACATCAGACAGAAAGGCTTCCGTTGCGGGGTAGATATGGCAGGAAAACATGAAGTCCTGCCACACCATCAGACCCAATTCATCGCACAGATCATAGAACCAATCGGGTTCATACCGCCCGCCGCCCCAGACGCGGATCATGTTCATGTTGGCGTCTACCGCCGATTGCAGCAGATCGCGGGTTGCCTCAACCGTGATCCGCCCCGCCAGCGCATCGGCGGGTATCCAGTTGGCACCGCGCGCAAAGATATCGCGGCCATTGATGGCGAATTTGAAGCCCAAGCCGACGGCGTCTTTTTCGGTGATCAGACGGGCTTCACGAAGGCCGCATTTTCTGTGCTCTTTCTGTGCTTTATATGTCAGCACAAGATCATGCAGGGTTTGCGGCCCAGACCCCGCTGGCCACCACAAAACCGGGTTGTCGATCACCAGTTCCGCCCGCGCTACGCCGCGTTTGATCACCGCAATTGCCGACACCCCACACATCGTTAGGACAACCGATTCACCCTCTGCCTCACCCTCAATCTCCGCGGTCACGGAAACCACCACCTGACCCGGCGTATGGACCTGATCCACCACCACCGATGCGAGGCGCGACGCTACCACAGGTTCCAAACCGACGTCGCCGTACACCCCGAAGGGGGCAAGTGCGATGTTCCAATCCCAGCCAAAATCGCACGACGGTTTGCGCAGCATGTTGCCGTTGTGAATGGGGGTGTTGCTGGCGCTGAACGGCACAAAATAGGGTTGCGCTGCTTGCTGCCGTGCCGCTTCGGCCACCACATTGCCAAAGCGGATTTCGATGTCGTTTGACCCCAGCCGCAAGACGCCGGAAAGATCAACCCGGAAGGAGCGGAACATATTCGCCGCCCGCAACACGGTGACGCCGTTCACCACCACCTCGGCCAGCGTATCGAGCATGGATACAACAAACACCAGATCAGTGCGGTCCACCACAAACTGCCGCGAGATCACCCAATCCCGATCACAAATCCAGCGCAGGTCATATTCGTTGCGCCCAAAATACGGGTCCGGGATCAGCCCCGCATCATGCAGCGCCGAAATTCCATCACCGGGTATCTGCATTGGCGCAGACATGCCTTCCGGACCACCCGAAAGATGCCATTCACCGCCCAGATCAACCAACATCGTCTCAGAGCCTTTCTTCGGTGCCCTTGTCAAACATTGACGCGCGGATCGGATCGAACCCGATATGCAGCGCGTCACCGGGCGCGACCTTGGCCTGCCCTTCCATCCGCAGGCGGAAATCCTGGCCTGCGACCTTGGTCCAGACCAGCGTGTCAGCGCCCATCGGTTCGACGATTTCCACAACCGCGGTCATATGCACCGGGCAGGCCTTTGCCGCCTCGCCGGTCAACACGGCCTCTGGCCGCACGCCAAACCATGCAGGGCCGCCGAGTTGCTTGGCAAAGGGGTATCGCGCCACATCCATCGATACATCACCGGTATGAAACACCGTCCGCTCCAGCAAGCCGTCCAGAAAGTTGATCTCGGGGCTGCCAATAAAGCCTGCCACGTATTTATTGACGGGCCGGTTATAGATTTCGTCCGGGCTGGCCAATTGCTGGATCAGCCCGCTGCGCATGACGGCAATCCGGTCTGCCAAAGTCAGCGCTTCGATCTGGTCATGCGTTACGTAGATCATCGTGTTTTTCAGGCGTTGATGCAGACGCTTGATTTCAACCCGCAGATCGGCGCGAAGTTTTGCATCAAGGTTGGACAGCGGCTCGTCGAACAAGAACACGTCCACATCGCGCACCAAAGCGCGCCCGATCGCCACGCGCTGGCGCTGCCCACCGGATAGGGCTGCTGGTTTGCGGTCCAGAAGCGGGCCGATTTGCAGAATTTCGGCGGCGCGGGCCACACGTTTTTCAATCTCGGCTTTCGGCATCTTGGCGATCTGCAGCCCGAAGGTCAGGTTGCCCCGGACCGTCATCTGCGGATAAAGCGCATAGGATTGGAACACCATGCCAATGCCGCGCTCTGACGGCTCGGCCCAGGTTACATTCTTGTCCTGTATCCAAATCTCACCTTCGGAAATGTCCAGCAACCCTGCCAGACAGTTCAAAAGTGTGGACTTGCCGCAGCCCGAGGGCCCGAGCAGAACAATAAACTCCCCCTGCGCGACATCCAGGTTGAGGTTCTTGAGAACAGAAACCGCGCCGAAGTTCAGGGTCAGGTTCTTGACGGAAACAGAGTGCATGAGGATCAGCCTTTGACCGCGCCGGCGGCGATGCCACGGACGAAATATTTGCCAGAGAGGAAGTAGATAGTCAGCGGAACAAGACCGGTCAGAATGGTGGCGGCCATTTCCACATTGTATTCTTTGACGCCCTGAAGCGAGTTGACGATGTTGTTCAGCTGCACCGTCATCGGATAGTTGGTGGGCCCCGCATAGATCACGCCGAACAGGAAATCGTTCCAGATGCCAGTGACCTGCAAGATCACGGCCACGGTAAAGATCGGCAGTGACATCGGCATCATCACCTGGAAAAAGATCCGCCAATAGCCTGCGCCATCGACCCTTGCGGCTTTGAAAAGCTCTTCCGGCAGGGATGCAAAGTAGTTGCGAAAGAGCAGCGTCAGGATCGGCAGGCCAAAGACCGTATGTACGAATATGACCGCATAAAGCGTGGAATAGATGCCCATTTCACGGGTGATGATCACCAAGGGATAAAGAAACACCTGATATGGAATGAACGATCCGACAAGCAAAATGGTAAAGCACCATTCCGCCAGCTTGAACGGCCAATTCGCAAGGCTGTATCCCGATATCGACGCCACCGCGATAGAGACAATCACCGACGGTATGGTGATGAAAACCGAATTCCAGAAACCCGGTGCAAGGCCCGTACAGTTCAACCCGGTGCAGGCCTGCGACCAGGCTTTCACCCAAGCATCAAACGATGGCTGCAATGTGGGGACAAAAATGTTGCCTTCGCGGATCTGATCCAAGTCCTTTAGCGAGGTGATGATCATCACGTAAAGCGGGACAAGATAGTAAATCGAAGTGACGATCAGCAAAGCATAGATCAAAACCCGGCCCGGCGCGAAAAACGGTTTGGGTTTGGCGCCCGACGGGTTGAGTGCAGCTGCCGATGACAAGGCCATGTTTCTAACCCCTGCTTTTCTTGCCGAATTCGACGACGATCCACGGGATCAGAATAACTGCAGTGGCAAGCAACAGCATGGATGACGCTGCCGTGCCCTGCGCCAAAGCACCGACAAACAGCTTTTCATAGATGTACATGGATGGCACTTGCGAAGAATTGCCCGGCCCGCCTTGGGTTAGCGCCAGCACCAGATCATAGACCCGCACCGATCCTGACGCGACAATGACGAAGATCGTGATCATCACCGGGCGCATCATCGGCACCACGATCTGCAGATAGGTCCGCCATTTCGGAATTCCGTCCACGCGCGCCGCACGCCAAATTTCGTCATCTATGCTGCGCAGACCCGCCAGCATCAGCGCCATCACAAGGCCGGTGCCCTGCCAAAGCCCGGCGATGACCACCGTGTAAATCGACATGTCGCGGTTAGTCAGCCAATCAAACGAAAAGCTTGCCCAGCCCAGATCACGCACCGTCTTTTCCAAGCCGAATGCCGGGTTCAAAATCCATGCCCAGACTTTGCCCGTCACGATGAACGAAAGCGCAAAAGGATAAAGGTAGATGGTGCGAAAAACCCCCTCGGCGCGGATTTTCTGATCCATCAGCACCGCAAGCAGGAAGCCTATAATAAAGGCGAAGCCGGAAAAAAGAATGCCGTAAATCGCCAGATTGGTGATCGAAGTGATCCAGCGCGGCGTCTTCCACAGACGCACATATTGATCCCATCCGACCCAATTGTCGTAGAACTCTTGCGGGGTAAAGATCGGCAATGTCTTGATGCCGGTGAAAGACGACGCAACGGTCCAAATTGTGCTGCCTACGAAAACCACCAGAACAATGAAGATCATCGGCGATGTCGCCAGTTTGGCAGGCAAGTTCCGCAACAGGGGATTTGGCCGCTTCATTTCAGACATTGAATTTCCCCCCGCGCCGGTAAAATTCGGCCCGGCATCGCTGCCGGGCCGGTTAACGGATCTAGATTGATCGAGAGATCACTTAGGTGCAGCTTCGATGATCGCTGCAAACTGCTCTTGGGCAACTTCCGGCGTGATGGTCAGGTCCGAGAAGAACTCTTTCATCACGTCGTTGATCTGGTTCAGCGAGTCGCGATCCAACATTTGAGAGTTGTTCGGGAACACTTTCGTGCCCTGATCAAGGATCTCGAGGCCCTTTTTCATGCAGTCGTTGGCTGCGGACAGATCCACATCAGCGCGCATCGGCAACGAGCCTTTCTTCAGGTTGAAGGCAACCTGTACTTCCTTGGTCACCATCGAAGAGGCCAAAGCCAGCTGTGCTTTGGTCACTTCAGGATCTTCGCTTTTCGGGAAATAGAACACATCCCCGCCGGTGCCCAGAACGGGTTCAACACCCAGACCCGGCAGGCAGTCATAGTCTTTGCCTGCAACCATGCCAGCCACAGCAAACTCGCCGCCGGCCCAGTCACCCATGACATTGGCCGCAGCCTTGCCCTGGATCACCAGTGCCACCGCGTCATTCCACTGCGGAACCACAGTCTTAGGGTCGATGATCTGACGAGCGGCATCAATCGCCTGGAAGACCGCACCGAATTCCGGGCCACGGGCCAGGTCAAGGTTGCGGTCCTTGTAGACGGAAACATAGGTATCCACGCCCGCGATGGCGACGATCAGGTCTTCGGTCAACAGGCCGATCGGCCAGCCTTCTGCCAGTGAAAGCGGGATGATGCCCTTTTCTTTCAGCGCAGGTGCTGCCGCGACCATTTCGGCCCAATTCGTTGGCGGCGCGATCCCTGCATCTTCATAGACCTTGCGGTTAGTCCACATCCATTGGCCCGAATGCAGGTTTACCGGAACGCAATAAACCTTGCCGTCCAGGGTGCAGCTGTCCATCTGCGATTTCGGGCGCAGGATGTTGGCCCAGTCTTCCGCAGTCGCAAGTTCGGTCAGATCCTGCATCAGGCCAGCCGCGATCAGATCATCGGCGTCCTTGCCGGGGTTCAACTGGGTGGCCCCCATCGGGTTGCCGCCCAGAATCCGGCTGATGATGATCGGCCGGGCGACGTCGCCCGATCCTGCGATTGCGCCATCGACCCATTTATTGCCGGTCGCATCAAACGCCTTGGCGAATTCCGCCACGGCAGCTGCTTCGCCGCCGGACGTCCACCAATGGGTAACCTCAAGGTCGGCTGCAGATGCAGCAGAAGTCAGTGCAGTTGCAGCAAGCAAGCCCGCGACAAGATATTTATATTTCATTGATTCCTCCCTAACGTAAACGTTATAGTCAGCACTATAACGTTGTAGTTTTCGCTATCAAGAAAAAAAGAAGATCACTTGTTGTGACCAAGATCGTAAGGCACTAGGGGCCTTCGAGCCAAGTGTGAGCGGGGTATCAGGTGTCAGACTCGGACGAAATTGCAACGGAACGGCCAACCTTGAAAACCATCGCCGGACTGGCGGGCCTGTCAGTCGCATCGGTGTCGCGCGCTTTGAAAGATGCCGCCGATATCGGCGAAGATACCAAAGCGCGGGTCCGCGATATTGCCCTGCAAATCGGCTACCGTCCAAACCGGGCAGGCGTGCGCCTGCGTACCGGGCGCACCAACGTCATAGCACTGGTCATGTCGGCCGAATCCGATGTGTTGAACCACACCGGCAAGCTGATCCATTCTATCGCGGCAGGCCTTCGCGGCACTGCCTATCATATGATCGTCATGCCGTTCTTTTCTGACGAAGACCCGATCGCACCCCTTCGCTACATCTGGGAAACCGGATCAGCCGATGGGGTGATCATCAATCAGACCACCCCCGACGACCCCCGCGTTGCCTTCATGATTGAACATGGGATGGCCTTTGCCACGCATGGGCGCACCGATATGGGCGTCGATCACCCATTCTTTGACTATGACAATGCCGAATACAGCCGTCTGATGGTGCGCGAGCTGGTTGCGCGCGGGCGCACCAACCTTGCGCTGTTAAGCCCGCCTGTTTTTCAAAGCTATGGTCAGCACATGATCGCTGGTTTTCTGGAGGAGGCACAAAAGAACGGTGTTGCGGGACGGGTGATTGACCTGATTGACAGCGATTCGTCGAGGCTGAAGATCGAAGCAGTAATGAAGCAGGTTTTCGTCGCGGAAAATCGTCCCGATGGCATTGTGGTGGGGTCGACCACGTCGGCAATGTGCACCGTCGCTGCAGGTGAGGCGGCGGGTCTGTCCATCAGCAAAGACTTTGATGTAGCCGCGAAAGAGCCGATTCCGATCCTGCGTCTGTTCCGCCCGGGCATGATCGTGACTTATGAAGACGTCGGTCGTGCCGGTGAATTTCTGGTTCGTGCCGTGATGGCAGCCATCGAAAACCGTGAAGCGCCCGCGCTGCAGGCACTGGATATCCCAAAGCTAGCCTGACGCGCATTGTGCAACCAGCCAACTGCGAAAGGCCTGCAAAGGCGGATACCAGGCCCCGGTTTTCGGCCAGACCAGATAGTAGCTGCCTTCTGCTGCCTGCCCCGGCCCAAACAAGCTGATCAAACGTCCGGTTTCAATTTCCCCGCGCGCAAGGAACTGCGGCAGCAGGGCAACCCCCAACCCATGGATTGCCGCCTCGATCATCGGCGCGAACTGATCAAACAGCATCCCTTGCGGAAAATGCGCCCCGACCCCGTGATGGTGAAACCAGTTAGGCCAGGCGCTTGGGCGCGACTCAAGCTGCAAAAGCGGCAATGTCAACAGATCATCCGCCTTCGCCAAACCATGCTGCGTCCTGTAGCTGGGCGCACAGACTGCGATCAGAACTTCGTCAAACAGCTTGGCAAACCCGGCATTTGGCCAATCCGTCGTGCCAAAATGTATGGCCGCATCAAATCCTTCTTCCTCAAAATCAAATGGCCGCACCCGCGTGCCCAGATTGATCGTGATACCAGAATGCGCCGCCAGAAAGTCCGGCAATCTTGGCGCTAACCAGCGGGTGCCAAACGCGGGCAATACGGACAGCGAAAATGTACCGCCGCTGGAATTGGACCGCAGGCGCATCGCACCGCGCGTAATCAGATCCAGCGCTTTGACCACATCGCGCCGATACGCCAGTGCGGCATCAGTCGGCACCAAACGTCGACCTTCGCGCAGGAACAGCGTCACGCCCAATTGCCCCTCAAGGTTCTGGACCAGCCGACTTACCGCCCCCTGCGACAGAGCCAGATCCCGCGCCGCTGCAAGCGTCGATCCGGTCCGGCACACTGCCTCGAACGCGATCAGCAGGCTTAGGGACGGCGTCAGTCGGCGCGGATAAGGCATATGTATTCCTTTTACGCATATTGTGCCGCCTAAATAACCCTATTTATCCCCCCTGCAATACCCGATAGAGCATAGAAACCGTGTTACCCGCCCGCATCTGGCAAGTTGGGAAAAGACCTGCACCATGGACCGCGCCGACATTGTTCATGACAATTTCCTGACCCGCGTGGCCGCGCGGGATTTTCCGGCAGGCAAAGCACCTGCTGGTCCACTTTCGGCGACGGACGCCGTCACCATCTTCCGCGCCGCCTGCACCTCCCGCGCATTGGACCGCACATCCCGCGCCATGCAGCGGGCGGGCACCGGGTTTTACACCATCGGATCATCCGGCCACGAAGGCATGGCCGCCGTCGCTATGGCCCTGCGCCCGACCGATATGGCCTTCCTGCATTACCGCGACGCCGCGTTTCAAATCGCCCGCGCAGGGCAGGTTCCGGGGCAAAGCATCACTTGGGACATGCTACTCAGTTTCGCGGCATCATCGGATGACCCCATTTCCGGGGGGCGGCATAAGGTGCTGGGATCGCGCACCCTGAACATTCCTCCGCAGACATCCACCATCGCCAGCCACCTGCCAAAAGCCGTTGGTGCCGCCTATTCCATCGCCGCCGCCAAACGCAGGCCGCCCGAACATCGCATATTGCCCGATGATGCGCTTATCATGTGCAGTTTCGGCGATGCGTCGGCCAACCATTCCACCGCTCAAGGAGCCTTTAACACGGCGGGATGGACGGCCTTTCAAAGTATTCCCCTGCCGCTGCTGTTCGTGTGCGAAGACAACGGTATCGGCATTTCCACCAAGACGCCGAAAGGCTGGATCGCAGCAGGGTTTCAGTCGCGTCCGGGGCTGGAATATTTCAGCGCTGATGGCTTGGATATCTTCGAGACATATCGTGTGGCGCAGGAGGCCGCGCATTTCGCCCGTACCCGCCGCAAGCCTGTGTTCCTGCACGTGAACACGATCCGCCTGTACGGCCATGCCGGGGCGGATATGCCGACCACTTATCTGCCAAAGGTCGAGGTAGAGGCGGAAGAAGCGAATGATCCGCTTCTTCACACCGTTCGACTATTAGACCAATTCGGCGCGCTGGCTGCTGCGGATGCCTTGGCGATTTACACCGAAACTCTGGCCCGCGTGACCCGCATCGCAGGCCACGCCGTCAAACGCCCGCGTTTGAAAACGGCGGCGCAAGTGATGGCCAGCATCGTGCCACCCCATCGCCCATGCAAACCCACCAACGGGCCAAGTGCGGATGCCCGCGACGCTGCCTTTGGGTCAGACTTGAAACAAATGGCCGATCCGCAGCCGATGAGCCGGATTATCAACTGGGCGCTGACCGACCTGATGCTGGCCCACCCCGATATTGTGATGATGGGCGAAGATGTGGGTCGCAAGGGCGGCGTCTACGGCGTCACCCAAAAGCTGCAAGCCCGGTTTGGCGCGGACCGGATGATTGATACTTTGTTGGATGAACAGTCGATCTTGGGCCTTGCTATCGGCATGGCGCAGAACGGTTTCACCCCGATGCCGGAAATTCAGTTTCTCGCCTATCTGCACAATGCCGAAGATCAGATAAGGGGAGAGGCAGCGACTTTGCCGTTTTTCTCCCAAGGCCAATTTACCAACCCGATGGTGCTGCGCATTGCGGGGCTTGGCTACCAAAAGGGCTTCGGCGGCCACTTCCACAATGACAATTCGGTGGCCGTGCTGCGCGACATTCCGGGGCTGATCCTTGCCTGCCCGTCAAACGGAGCCGACGCCGCCAAAATGCTGCGCGAATGTGTCAGGCTGGCGCGTGAAGAACAACGCTTGGTCGTTTTCCTTGAACCCATCGCCCTATATCCGATGCGCGATTTGCATGGCGACAAAGACGGCGCATGGATGAACATCTATCCCGCGCCTGACCAAACCATTCCCCTGGGCGAAGTCGGTGTGCATGGCGACGGCACAGATTTGGCAATCGTCACCTTTGCCAATGGCACTTACCTGTCGCACCAAGCCCTGCCGCACCTTAACGATGCAGGCATCAAAACCCGCATCGTGGATATGCGCTGGCTGTCCCCGCTACCCGCAGATGCTTTGATCGACGCGACCAAAGGGTGCAAGCATATCCTGATCGTCGATGAAACCCGCCACTCCGGTGGCGTGGCCGAGGCATTGATGGCGCTATTTGCGGAACGTAGCGCAGCACGCATTGCCCGCCTTACCGCAAAAGACAGCTTCATCGCCACTGGCCCCGCCTACGGCGCCACAATGCCATCGGCAGATGACATCTTAGCTGCCGCGATGGAGTTGGTGAAATGAGAACCGCAGTGGTCATCTGCCCCGGTCGCGGCACTTACGGCAAGGGCGAACTTGGCACGCTGGCGCGGCATTTCCACAACGCCCCGCTTCTGGCCCATTTCGACGCCCGTCGCACAGAACAGGGCCAAGAAACCCTGACGGCGCTGGACAGTGCCGCCACCTACTCCGTCGCCAAACACACGCGCGGCGATAATGCGTCCGCCCTGATTTATGCCGCCACGATTGCAGACTTTACAGCCCTGCAAGACATCGAAATCCTGGCAGTTACCGGCAATTCGATGGGCTGGTATTCGGCGTTGGCCTGCGCAGGCGCGCTAAGCCCTGAGGACGGGTTTGAGGTGGTCAACACCATGGGCACCCTGATGCAGGAAAGCCTGATCGGCGGGCAATTGATTCATCCCTTTGTGGATGAAAACTGGCTGAACAACCCCGTGCAAAAGGCCGCCCTGCTTGCCTTGACCGCAGACATCAACACCCGCCCTGATCACACCCTCGCCCTGTCAATCAACCTCGGCGGTATGCTGGTTCTGGCAGGTAACGAGGCTGGCCTTACAGCGTTTGAAACAGCCGTCCCCCCGGCGCAAGGTCGCTTCCCCCTGCGCCTTGCCAACCACGCGGCGTTTCACACCGCCTTGCAAGCCCCGGTCGCCGCCAAAGGCCGCGCCAAACTGTCCGCGTCTTCGTTCGCCCAACCCAAGTACCCTCTGATCGACGGCCGCGGTGCCATCTGGTGGCCATACGCCACTGACACACAGGCGCTTTGGGACTATACCTTTGGCCATCAGGTGACAGAGCCTTACGATTTCACCCATGCCGTGCAGATAGCCGCCCGCGAATTTGCACCGGACCTTTTCATCATCACCGGCCCCGGCACGACGCTGGGTGGGGCGACCGCACAAGCCTTGATCCTCGCCAACTGGCAGGGCATGGCGTCCAAATCCGATTTCCAATCCGCACAGCAAGAGGTGCCGTTCCTGATCTCCATGGGTATGGATGATCAACGCCGCCTCGTCACAGGAGAGACATCATGACCCACGCCGAAACCTTAGCCGCCGCTGGCCTGACCCAATCCGATCTGACCGGCGGCACCCTGCCCGTGCATTCCCCAATCGACGGGGCCGAAGTTGCCCGCATCGCGGAAACCGCTCTAGCAGACATGCCCGCCATCATCGCCGCCAGCCAGACCGCCTTCAAAGCATGGCGCGATATTCCGGCACCGCGCCGGGGTGAACTTGTGCGCCTGCTGGGCGAAGAACTGCGCGCATCAAAGGCCGAACTTGGCGCAGTTGTCACGCTGGAGGCGGGCAAGATCACCTCCGAAGGGCTTGGCGAAGTACAGGAGATGATCGACATCTGCGATTTCGCGGTCGGCCTGTCACGCCAGATTTACGGCCTCACCATCGCGTCCGAGCGCCCCGGCCACCGGATGATGGAAAGCTGGCACCCACTTGGCACCTGCGCCATCATTTCCGCCTTCAACTTCCCCGTCGCCGTCTGGTCGTGGAACGCCGCCCTTGCCCTAGTCACCGGAAACCCGGTGATCTGGAAACCATCGGAAAAGACCCCGCTTACCGCCCTTGCCTGCATGAAAATAATGGACCGCGCGCTTGCCCGCTTCGGCGATGCCCCCGCGGGCCTTGTGCAGCTGGTCATCGGCGGCCCGGCGATTGGTGAGGCGCTGGTCAATTCACGCGACATTCCCGTGGTTTCCGCCACCGGATCAACGCGGATGGGGTCTATCGTTGGGCCAAAGGTTGCCAACCGCTTTGGAAGGTCCATCCTGGAGCTTGGCGGCAACAACGCGATGATCGTGGCCCCTTCGGCCGATATGGATATGGCCGTACGCGCGATTGTGTTTTCCGCCGTGGGCACAGCTGGGCAACGCTGCACCACCCTGCGCCGCCTGATCGCGCATAAGTCGATCCGCGCCGAACTTGTGGCGAAGCTGGCCAAAGCCTATGCCAACCTGCCCATTGGTGATCCGCGCCACGCCACCACGCTGATCGGCCCGCTGGTGGATCACGCGTCGCGTGACCGGATGATAGCAGCGCTGAACACGGCAAAAGCCGAAGGTGGCACCGTGCATGGTGGCGCGCCCGTCACCAAAGGCGTACCAGACGGCGGCGCTTATATCGCCCCAGCATTGGTCGAAATGCCTGCTCAATCCGCCACCGTCAAAACCGAAACCTTCGCGCCGATCCTGTATGTCTTGGGCTACCACACGCTGGACGAGGCCATCCATCTGCAAAATGACGTCCCCCAAGGCCTGTCGTCCTGCATCTTCACGCTTGATATGCGCGAAGCGGAAACCTTCCTGTCAGCCTCCGGCTCTGACTGTGGCATTGCCAACGTCAACATCGGGCCGTCCGGTGCCGAAATCGGTGGCGCGTTTGGCGGTGAAAAGGAAACCGGCGGTGGCCGCGAAAGCGGGTCTGATGCCTGGAAAGGCTACATGCGCCGCCAGACCAACACCGTGAATTACTCCGCCCAGCTGCCATTGGCGCAGGGCGTGAAATTCGACTTTTGAGGATCAAAGCGCAGTCCGAAAAGTGGGCACCGGTTTTAGGATAAACTGCGCGAAAGGGAGAAAATAATGACCATGAACAAAATCGCCGTCCTCGGCCTTGGTAAGGTCGGTCATTTGGCCGCTGAACTGCTGGTGGACGCAGGCTTTACCGTGACCGGTATCGACAGCCGCGAGGTGCAAGCCCCGTTTGCGACGCGCGCGGCTGACCTGAGCAACCTGTCCGGGCTGGCGGACATACTGAAGGGTCAGGACGCCGTCCTGTCCTGCTTGCCCTATCACGTCAACATCGGTGTCAGCACTGCCGCCCACTCCCTTGGCCTGCATTATTTCGACCTGACCGAAGACGTGCCCACCACCCGCCATATCCGCGAACTTGCCAAAACATCAAAAGGCCTGATGGCCCCGCAATGCGGTCTAGCACCGGGTTTTGTCGGCATCGTGGCGGCTGATCTGGCGGGGCAATTTGATAAGGTTCGCTCCATCCGCCTGCGTGTCGGTGCGTTGCCGCAAAACCCGACAGGCCTGCTGGGATATGCCTTCAACTGGTCACCCGAAGGTGTGGTGAACGAATACCTGAACGATTGTGAGGTTATAGAAGAAGGGACGCTAAAAACCGTATCCGCCATGGAATGGCTGGAGACGATTTATATCGACGGCATGCAGCTGGAGGCGTTTACCACCTCGGGCGGGCTGGGCACCATGTGCGAAACCTATGCCGGTGTCATCGAAAACCTTGACTACAAAACCATGCGCTATCCGGGCCACATGCAACTGATGAACTTCTTTTTCCACGAGTTGCTGATGCGCGAAAACCGGGCCGAGGCGGGCCGGATCCTGACCAACGCCAAACCCCCGGTGGACGAAGACGTGGTCTATGTTCATGTCGCGGCTGAGGGCTGGGTGAATGGCGCGCTGCGCCGCCGCGAATTCGTGCGTGCTTATTACCCGCTGGAAATTGCCGGAAAGTCCCGCACTGCGATTGCCTGGACGACTTCAGCATCGGTTGTCGGCGTGATCGAAATGGTCCGCGATGGCAAACTGCCGCAACAGGGGTTCTTGAAACAAGAGGATATCCCGCTGGCGCCCTATCTGGCCACTCGGACCGGCAATTTCTACCAGATCGGACATCGTAGCCGCCATGGCGGCTGACTGCCGGGCCCGGGCTGCCTGTTTCCGGCTGCAAGTTCCAGACAGAACGCCAAGGGACCGATCTGATCCTTTGCAGTATCGCATTTGCGAACCGTATAGCGGGCTCCCACCCAAGCTGGAAATGCTTTGTTCTTTTGAGTATGGCGTTTATCGCTGCCGATATGTCCAGTCATTCCACAGATTTTAAGTGGTGGCGAGGGGGGGACTCGAACCCCCGACCCCGCGATTATGAGTCGCGTGCTCTAACCAGCTGAGCTACCTAGCCATCCGACGGGGTGGGTAGTGGACGCACCCCCTAGCGTCAAGCCCAAAACGATGCATCATGCCTTTGATCCATGCGCCACGCGCGGGCGACCGGATGCGGTGGCGGTCAGCGTGGCTTCGATGAACATCGAGCGGCCTTCAACGGATGCTTCACGAATATCCCGGTGGATGGTGATGCGGGTATCTTCGGCCCCGGCCGCCCGGGCACGGCTTGCGGCCTCGGTGATCAAGGCCGCTTCCATGGCATCCAGCGCCTGATCCCGATCGCTGTACTGTGCCAACCGGTCCGGAAAATGTGCCACAAAACGGCCTTCCCCGGCACTTGAGACCAGGCCGGTTGCGCGCTGCGACACCTGTCCCACAACAGCGCCGATGGCATTGGCCACCCCGGCATGACCGGGCAAGATCATTGTGCAACCAAGCCGTTCGCCCACCGCACCATAGTACGACGGGGCCGACGCCCCCAGCCCGATCACCGACACCCCCAGCCGGGCGGTCAGTTGCACCACGCCGCTGTGACGATCAAGCCCTGCGCGCAGCAAGGGGTGGCGTGCCATGACTTCTGGCTGTTCCGCCACGAAGGCCGGATCTTCGCCAAATGCCGCCTCCAGCAGGCAATCCACCGTTTGCTGTGTCAACTGATCAATGATGGCCTGCGCCAACCCCTCAGCATCGGCGGCAAAACGGTCACCACGGCCATTGCGCCGTCTGGCCAGCAGTTGCACCGCCTTTTCAGCAGCGATCCCATCCCATGCGTCCAATCTACCCAGAACATGGCTCGCGTCCGATGGCGTGACGCCTGCGATCATCACCAGACCGCGGGCAACCAGCCTGTCCAGTGCCGCAATTTCCAGCCGCGATGTCAGCACCGCACCAAGCGGCATCGGCGCAGTAAGCCTTGCCAGTATCTGCGCTTCGCGCGCCGAAATGCCCGCTGTCTGCCCAGACATCGGCACGACAAATCGGCCATCATGTTCGCCGACCACATCAAGCAACAGTGCCTTGTCCAGCGCTTCGCGCACCATGTCGCCGTGATCTTGCGCCAGCAGCGAAATCGGTATCATCCGGCGCGGGCCAAGCCGAAGCCCCCCTGTCAAGCCGTCAGTGATCAGGTGCACTTCGCTGTCGCCACCAAGGCCAGTGGTGCGCATCGCCACGGCCTCGACCATGGTTCGAAACCCGCCCACCCGTGCGCCCAGCGGATCAATCTCGGGCAGACCATCGCGCAACAGGGCGATGTCGGTGGTCGTGCCCCCGATATCGGATACCAAAGCGTCCTGTGCCCCCGTCAACCAGCGCGCGCCAACGATGCTGGCAGCCGGCCCGCTGAGGATTGTCTCAATCGGGCGTTCGCGCACCATCGCCGCAGAAATCAAGGCGCCATCGCCGCGCACCACCATAAGCGGCGCTGCAATGCCGATGTGCGACAGATGCCGTTCGCTTGCCGCAACCAGCCGCTCGATCATACCGATCAACCGCGCATTCAGAACGGCGGTCAGCGCCCGTTTCGGCCCATTCAACTGGGCTGACAATTCATGGCTACACGTCACTGGCCGCCCGGTTACCCGGCGGATCAGGTCGCGCGCGGCCGTTTCATGGCCCGGATTGCGGGTCGCGAAATGTGCGGCAACGGCAAAGCCCATGACAGACGGGCCAATATCAGCGACAGTCGCTTCCAGTGCCGCAAGATCGAGGGGGCTGCGCTCTTTTCCGGTATGGTCGTGACCGCCGGGGATTACAATCACGGGGTCACCCTTCATGGCCTCGGTCAATCCGGCGCGTTCCAGATCACCTGAGTCAAATCCGATGAAGATCAGCGCCACCCGGCCGCCTTGCCCCTCAACCAGCGCATTGGTGGCTAGGGTGGTTGAAAGCGAGACCAAGGCAATATCCGCTGCGGCCACACCCGCATCCAACAGGGCTGCATCCACCGCCAGGCCGATGCCTAAAGCCAGATCTTCGCGCGTCGTCAGTGATTTGGCAGTACCGATCACCCGATCTGCGGCTTCGTCCACTACGACCGCATCTGTGTAGGTACCGCCCGTATCGACACCCAGAAAATACGCCATGCCTGTCCTCGTTTTCCGCAACTGTCCTAGCAGTCTCTATGGCAAAGCCATCCGGTGCAGTCACTCTCCATTGCGACCTTTAGGTGTCGGAGACAGGCGACCAGTTGGACGATGCTGCCTCTGCATTGCGCATCCTGCGTCGGAATGCTGGTGGAATATTTAATATTCCCCGATACTTGGAAACCGTCCGGCGAGCTATATCAGCACCACCCTGCGACAGGGCCTGCGCCAGGGCTTCGTCAGAAAGGGGGTGCATCCGGTCCTCAGCCGCTACAAGACGTGCCAGCTTGTCGCGTAGCGTTGCCGCTGAGACATCTCCGCCCATGGAGCCGGAAAACAAGGCCTTGACCCACCATGTGCCGCGCGGCGTATCTATGCTGGTGCCAGCGACTATTCGGCTGATTGTGCTTTCATGCAGATCAAGCGCCAGGGCCACATCCCCCATGGTCAGCGGTGCAATCGCCCCAAGGCCATGGTCAAGCGCGCCGACTTGACGTCGCATCACTTCGACCCCGACTGCAAGCAAGGTTGTGTTGCGGGCAGCGACCATTCTCGACAAGGATTGGGCGGATGACCATGACGCCTTTCTTGCGTCATCTGCGGCAAAGGTCGCAGGCTTGTCCAAACGGATTGTCGGCAGTGCCGACCGGTTCAACGCCACCTCCCAGCCGTCCGGCCCGCGTTTGGCGAACAGATCGGGTTCGCGCACTGGCGCTGCCCCCTGTTCGAATTGCGCGCCCGGTTTCGGGTCAAGTGCCTGAATGGCGCGCAACCGGTGCAGAATAGCCGCTTCATCCACACGGCACAGCTTGGCCAGTCGCGCATAATCGCCCTTTGCCAGCAAAGGCAGATTGTCCAGAATAATGGCAAGCGGCTTGTCCAAGATCCCCGCCTCACGGGCCTGAGCGCGCAAGCAATCTGCCAGACCGGTGGCGAACAAGCCGATCGGCTCAATCTTCTGCAACCTGCGCAGGACAACGCCAACCTCCGCTTCTGTCGCCTTTGCCAGAACGCTCAGGCGGGCGATCGAACCGCCCAACCATCCCGACGGCTCTAGCGCCTCGGCCAGCACAAGGGCGATCTGCCGGGCACGGCCGCCTGGGAAAACGCGGTCGATTTCAGCCAGCACATGCGCGATCAGACTGGCGGGTGGGCTTTCGTCACGCGCTTCCGACGGGCGGTCTGCTCCGCCTCCCAACACACCTGTCCATCTGGGCAGCCAGTCAGTCACGACCGGGTAATCAAGCTGAAGACAGGGATTTTCCGCGGCATGCTCTTCCAGATAGCGCGTCAGCCCGGCTGCATCGGTTCGCAACATTCTGATAGAGGCCAGCAACCCCCCGCTCAACGCAAGCCTCTGGGTCTGGACGACAGTAAGACGTTGGCGCGATTTCATGATGAAAAACCTAGCAACCCCGCCCATCCCATGCAACCACGCTTTGGCACCTCTCGCCTTTGGCAGTGACTGTCGTTATGGCTGCGGCACAACAAAAAAGGACCCCGTTGCATGCATCTGATGCCGATGCCTTTCGTTGCCGATCTGGTCCTTGTCGGGGGTGGGCATGCGCATGCGCTGGTCTTGCGCAAGTGGGGGATGAACCAGGTCCCCGGCGTGCGCCTGACGTTGATCAACCCCGGCCCCGTCGCACCCTACACCGGCATGCTTCCCGGCCATATTGCAGGGCATTATCGCCGCGACGAGATGATGATAGATCTGGTGCGTCTTTGCCGCTTCGCAGGCGCGCGTCTGATCCTGGATCACGCCACGGGAATTGACCCTGCGGCAAAGCGCATCCGGCTGACCAGCGGCCACGATATCGCCTATGACGCAGCCTCCATAGATACCGGCATCACGTCGGACCTGCCCGCGATCCCCGGTTTTGCAAACCATGCCGTTGCCGCAAAACCCTTGGGTGCCTATGCCAGCGCTTGGGCCGAATTCTTGATAACCCCGCCCAAGAACCCGCGCATTGTGATCATCGGCGCAGGCATCGGTGGGGCCGAACTGGCGATGGCGAGCCTGCACCGTTTGCGCAGTCTTGGTTTCAGCGCCGATGTCACTTTGGTAGATCATCACCCCGAAGGCTTGCGCGGGCTGGGACGCCGCGCGCAAGCCGCGGTTCTGGCAAAACTTGCCGAAATGGGCGTCAAGCTGCTGTTCTCGGCCAAAGTGGCGCGCATCGACGCCGGGTCTGTGATGCTGCAGAATGGCCAGACGCTGCCTTCGGATTTCACCCTTTCCGTGGCCACCGCCCGCCCGCAGGACTGGCTGCGTGATACCGGACTGACACTGTCGGAGGGCTTTGTCGCAGTGAACCGGCAGTTGCAAGCCTCAGACCCTGCCGTTTTCGCAGTCGGTGATTGCGCGCATTTCGACCACGCCCCGCGCGCCAAGGCGGGCGTCTTTGCCGTTCGCGCCGCTCCGGTCCTTTTGCACAACCTTTCCGCGACGCTGACAGGCCAAAGCCTGCGCGACTTCCATCCCCAGCGCGATTATCTCAAGCTGATTTCAACCGGCGCAAAATCGGCCATTTCGGACCGCTCCGGCCTGTCGCTGCAGGGGCCGTGGCTTTGGCGCTGGAAACATCGCATCGACGCAAAGTTCATGGCGAAATTTGCCAGCTATCCCGCAATGCCGGCATCTGCTCTGCCAAAGAACCCGGCCCTCGGCCTCGTAGATCTGCTGGCCGATGCCCCGCTTTGCGGCGGTTGCGGGGCGAAAGTCGCGCAAGGCAGTCTGGCCATTGCCCTGTCCACGTTGCCCGCGCCCCACAGGCGCGACGTCATCTCAGGCCCCGGTGATGATGCAGCAGTTCTGCGGCATGGCCGCGGCCTGCAAGTCATCACAACCGACCATTTGCGCGCCTTTACCCATGATCCTTACCTGATGACAAAAATTGCCGCCATCCATGCGCTTGGTGATATCTGGGCAATGGGGGCCATGCCGCAGGCTGCACTGGCGCAGATTACACTGCCGCCTCTTGGCCCTGATCTGCAGACGGAAACCCTGCGCCAGATCATGACAGCCGCAGCCGAGGTGATCACCGCTGCAGGGGCAGATCTTGTCGGCGGTCATACGTCGCAAGGCGCCGAGTTGACGATTGGTTTCACCATGACCGGCCTTGCGGCACGCACGATTGCAAAATCCGGCGCAAAGCCGGGCGCGAAACTGATCCTCACCAAACCGATTGGCACCGGTACCATCCTTGCCGCCGAGATGGCCAATGCGCCAGTGCCTGACGCCCTGATGGGCGAGATCGCGACCGCCGCTTTTGCCCAGATGCTGCGCCCACTGGACCGGGATGCCAAGATTCTGGCCCCCCATGCCATGGCAATGACTGACGTCACCGGCTTCGGGCTTGCAGGCCACCTGCTAGAAATTTTGCAAGCTTCGGGCTGTGCCGCCAGCCTTGCCCTGCCGGACCTGCCCTGCCTTGCTGGCGCAGTGGCGCTTGCCGCCAAGGGCCATGCTTCCAGCCTTGCCCCCGCCAACCGCGCGGCGGCCTCGCCCGCCATGACATTCACCGATAGCCCCACAACTGCGCTGTTGTTTGATCCGCAAACTGCAGGCGGGCTGCTTGCCGTCGTCCCGGCAGACCAGGCAGAGGCGCTGATCTCGGATCTGGGCCCCGGGGCAGCCATCATCGGCACCATTACCGAAGGCCCTCCGCACATTACCGTCCTTGACTGACCACACACCCGCGCCCGGTCGTCGCTCCGGCCATAAAGACCGCGCCTCGTCTCTTGCTGGCGCAGCTCTGAGTTGCAAATTTCATTATGGCCTAAATATCCGCGCCGCAGGCCCTGCATTTCGAACCGCTCGCAGCATCAGTTTGATACCACCGCCGCCACCCGCGCCGCGATGTCCGGCAAGGCATCAATCGACAGCGTATCAACCACAATCTGCGTGCTTGTTTGTGCCACCCGTGCCCGATGTTTGTCATAGCGCGGATCATAATGACGCGCCATAAGATCGCTTGCCAGTGCTTCAAACTCCCCTGCTGCAGCCAGCCCATGCCAGCTGTCAATCACTTCGGCCGCGTGGGCCTTGCGCAACAAATTGATCAGTCCTGAAAGGCGGGTGGCGTCGACGGACAGATCACCGTAAGCCCGCGTCAGATAGCTGGCCCGCGCCTGCAAGGGGGCCGCAATCGATATCCTCGGGGCGGCGAGCATCGCTTTCCACAGTTCCGGTGGCAAACGGCAGTTGCCCACTTTGGAACTTTCCGCTTCGATCACCACCGGGCGGGACGGGTCCAGCCTTTCAATCGACATGGCAAGCGCGGTTTCAAATCCGCGCTGCGATGGCTGGCCTTCGGGCAGCGACCCGAACAAAGATCCGCGATGGCGCGCCAATCCCTCCAGATCAAGGACCTGCACACCCTGCCCCGGCAACAGGTTCAAAACCTCGGTCTTGGCTGACCCGGTATTGCCGTCCAGCAACACGACAGGGCAGCGAAACGGCTGATCATAAAGCGCTTGCACCACCAGCCCGCGCCAGGCCTTGTAGCCGCCCGCAAGGGTTTCCACCCGCCAGCCGATCTGCGCCAGAATCGAGGCAAAAGACCCCGATCTTTGCCCGCCGCGCCAACAATAAACCAAGGGGCGCCAGCTGCCCGGCTTGTCCGCCAGCGGCCCTTGCAGATGCCGGCTTGCATTTGCTGCAACCAGAGCCGCGCCCATTTTGCGCGCGGTAAAGGGGCTGACCTGCTTGTAAATAGTCCCCACCGTCGCGCGTTCGGCATCGTCGAGCACGGCCAGGTTGATCGCCCCCGGCAGATGGTCTTCCGCCCATTCTGCGGGTGCCCGCACGTCGACAATATCGTCAAAGCCAAGTTTCGCCAGATCGCCAAGCGATGTCAATGTAAGTGCCATAGCTGCCTTTTAGGCCCCCGCGCAACCCTCTGCAATCAGAACCCGGCCTGCAAACGCCCCAACAGACCATCCAGCATCGTCTCGCAGCGCGCCAGTTGCTCGGTCTCGATAAACTCGTCCGGCGTATGCCCCTGCGCCATAGAGCCCGGCCCGCAGATAACTGTCGGCACCCCAAGCCTTTGCGCAAACATGCCGCCTTCGGTGCCATAGGGCACCTTGATTGTGCCATTGCTGCCCAACAGGCCCTTAGCAAAGGCCACCACATCTGCACTTGCCAAGGTACCAAGCCCCGGATAATCCCACAACCGTTCGATCCTGATCGCGGCTTCGGGGAAGGCGGCGCGATGTGGCGCGGCTATCGCCGCCGCATCTGC
>JANNSG010000037.1:0-5816 GCA_031402355.1 Pseudorhodobacter sp.
TGATCATCGAAGACATCACCATGGGAGAGAGCACCATAAGAATAATGAGGAGAACGAGAGACAGGTCGGCCAGTGGGACGACATTGATCGTCTCTGTCTCCGCGCCGTCTTCGCTCAACGTTTCGGACATGGGGGTCTCCGCTTCTCTGTCTGCTCTATTTTCCGCTGCTGGTCAGGAAGATCATTTCCTGGCCGAAGATGTCGCCGCTCGACAGCGTGGCCTTCATCCAGATGTTGAAGTAGTTGTAAATAATGGCCGCCGTGATGGCCACGGCGATACCGCCGGCCGTCGCCACAAGCGCTTCGGAAATACCGGCCGCCACGATCGACGGGCCGCCCGAGCCGGAGATGGCGAGGTCGCGGAACGACCGCATGACGCCGAGCACGGTTCCGAGAAGTCCGATGAGCGGGCAGATAAAGCTGAGCGTTCCGAACACCCACAGGCGCTTTTGAAGAAGCGCCTGAAGCCGCTGGTGATAATAAAGGACGAGGCTCTCGCGCTCGCTGCGCGGCAGGTGAATCGCGTCAAGCTGGGCCGCGATTGCTTCGGGGATGAGGCCGCTTGAGCGGGCGGCTTCTTTCTTCGCCTCGTTGAGGTTCCCGGACTTCACGAAGGTACGGACCCGGTCCAGCAGGTGCCCGCTCACGCGCGCATTGCGGAGGAAATAAATCCACCGCTCGAAAGCGATGGCGATGCACACGACAGAAAACACGAGCAGGACCGGCATGACCAGGCTCTGCTGCATGATCTCTCTAAAAGTTAAGGCTTCCATTTCTCCCCTCCTTGGGTTTTGACGCCTCACGGCGCCGGCACGTTGCTAAATTTTCCGTCGAGAAACGCGCTTAGTTCTCGAGTACCTTTTGCAATTCTTCGAGCCGCGACTTCGCGTTGGCCAAAACGCTGAACTTCTATGACGAACTGGCGCTCTACATCGCGGCGGGCGAAGCCAAGATCAAGGATCTGGATGCAACCGACATTCCCGCGAAAGAAGCTGCAGTTGCCAAGGCCCCCGAAGGCGATCAGGTCAAAGTGGCGCAAGAACTGCGCGACTTGCGGTCAGCCCGTGATGATCTGGACCGCCGCGTTCATGATCTGAAACTGACCCGGCAGGTGACCATGCATTCGCTGCCATCCATTCGCTTGGTGCAGGAAAACGACAAATCCTTGGTCACCAAGATCAACTCCACCCTCGTCAACACCGTGCCCTTGTGGGAAACCCAACTGGCGCAGGCAGTGACCATCCAACGCTCACGCGAGGCGGCGGAATCAATCCGGTCCGCCAATGATCTGACCAACGAATTGCTGACCGCCAATGCCGAAAACCTGCAAATCGCGAACAAGGTCGTGCGCACCGAGATGGAGCGTGGCGTGTTTGACATCGAAGCAGTTAAAAAGGCCAATGCCACGTTGATCGCCACCATCAACGAAAGCCTCGCCATCGCGGATGAAGGGCGCAGCAAACGCGCCAGTGCCGAAGTGGACCTGCAGAAAATGGAGGCCGATCTGCGCGATACCCTCGCCTCAGCGCGGGCCCGCAACACCGGGCTGGGCGATGCGACTGGCACTGCCCTGGGCCGCAATCAGGGCTGAAAGCCAATGCAAAATTCGCAGATCACCCCCCTCTTCAAGGCCGTCGCGGTCCTTGGCCTGTTTGGAATTGCGGGGTGCGATCTGCTGAAATCACCGGTTGCCGTTTCAGCGGGCGGGCCTGCCGCAACCGCCGCCCCGCCGGACGCCCCGGCCTCGGCGGCAAGTCAGGCCCTGCGCGCCTACTATAGCAGCATTCAGACAGAACTGGTTTCCCAAGGCTTGCTGCGCACCGATGGGGGTGATGGCAACGCCCCGTTCACCGACAGCAACCTCGCGGAAAACTTCATCAGGATCGCCGCCTACGATGAATTCAGTTCCGGTCCCGACGGGCTTACCCAATCCGAAAAGCCAAGCCGGATCCGCAAATGGGTAACTCCGGTGCGGATCGGTCTGCGCTTTGGGGCCTCCGTCGGGCAAGCGCAGCGCACCAAAGATACCGCACGGGTTGCCGCCTATGTGGTCCAGCTTGCCCGCGCCACTGGGCATCCGATCAGCCTTGATACCACAGCCCCGAACTTTCTGGTCGAAATCATCAACGAAGACGAACGCGCGGCCATCGGTCCTGTCGCAACAGCAGCACTGGATCAGCTGACCGCCGCCGATCTGGCCAATATCATCAACATGCCGCAATCGACCTATTGTCAGGTCTACACCCAGACCAGAGGCAAATCCGACACTTATGTTCGCGCCTTCGCGGTCATCCGGGCCGAACATCCCGATCTTCTGCGCCTGTCGTGTCTGCATGAAGAAATCGCCCAGGGTCTTGGCCTGGCCAACGACAGCCCCCGCGCGCGCCCCTCGATTTTCAATGACAACGACGAATTCGCCCTGCTGACCCCGCAAGACGAGCTGATGCTGCGCATGCTTTACGACCGCCGCATGATCCCCGGCATGACGGCCGACCAGGCCCGCCCCGTTGCCGTTACCCTTGCCACCCAATTCATGGGCGGCGAAAGCTGACCCTTTCCCCAGCAAAGGACTAACCTCATGTCGATCCTTGATTTTCTGACCGGTGAATTCATTGATGTCATCTCGTGGGTTGATGAAACCCGCGATACCATGGTCTGGCGCTTCGAACGTCAGGGCCATGCCATCAAATACGGCGCGAAACTGACCGTGCGCGAAGGTCAGTCGGCGGTGTTCATCCATGAAGGCCAGTTGGCCGATGTTTTCGGCCCCGGCCTTTATGTGCTGGAAACCAACAACATGCCGATCCTGACCACTTTGCAAAACTGGGATCACGGCTTTCAATCGCCCTTCAAATCCGAGATTTACTTCGTCAACACCACCCGCTTTAACGACCAGAAATGGGGCACCAAGAACCCCATCATGTGCCGCGACCCCGAATTCGGCCCCGTGCGCCTGCGCAGCTATGGTACCTATTCGATGCGGGTCACCGATCCCGGCCGCTTCATGTCCGAAATCGTCGGCACCGACGGCGAATTCACCGCTGATGAAATCAGCTTTCAGATCCGCAATATCATCGTGCAGGAATTTTCCCGCAGCATCGCGGGCTCGGGCATCCCGGTGCTGGATATGGCCGCTAACACCGCAGACCTTGGCAAATTGGTCGCCACCGCCATTGCGCCGCAGGTGGCAGAATACGGCTTGACCTTGCCAGAATTCTACATCGAAAACATCAGTTTGCCCGAGGAAGTTGAGAAAGCACTTGATAAGCGCACCTCCATCGGCATCGTCGGCGATCTGAACAAATACATGCAGTTCAACGCCGCCGAAGGCATGTCCGCCGAAAATTCTGCCGTCGGCAGTGCGATGGCCGCCGGCATGGGGGCTGCGATGGGCCTCGGCATGGCACAAAACGCCGGGCCATGGGGTGCTGCCCCCACTCAATCGGGCGCGCCACCTGCCCCGCCAGCCGCACCGGCTGGCCCGCTCTGGCACATTGCCGCAAACGGCGCGACCACAGGGCCATTCGATATGGCCACGCTGGCCCAGATGTCTGCCAAAGGCAGTCTGACTGCGGCAACTCTGGTCTGGACCGCCGGTCAGGACGGCTGGAAAGCTGCATCCGACACTGCCCTTGCCGCCCTTCTGGCGCAAACGCCGCCTCCTCCGCCCAAGGCCTGACCCTTGGCAGAGGTTCTGTCAGAATTTCGCTGGCCCTGCGACAAATGCGGGTCCGACCTGCGTTTCGCGCCGGGCCAGACGGAACTGGTCTGCCCGCATTGTGGTCACCAACAGACGATCGTGGCCGCCAGCCCGCGCACGCGCACACAGGCCTTGGGCGAAATCGCACTTTCGCGCGGTCTGCAGGACGATCTGCCCGGTTCTCAGATGGAAGACCTGCGCACGGCCTCTTGCCCCAGTTGTGGCGCGGTCATCGAATTTGACGGTGCCCTTCATGCGATGGATTGCCCGTTCTGCGCCTCGCCGGTTGTGGCCGACACCGGCCCCCACCGCCAGATCAAACCGCAGGCCGTTGTGCCTTTCGTTCTGGCGGAACGCGAAGCCCACAGCGCCCTCGCCTCATGGTTGGGCGCGCTTTGGTTCGCCCCGTCCAGCCTGTTGGCCTACACCCGCAAGGGCCGCGCCATGACCGGCATCTATGTGCCGTTCTGGACGTTTGACGCCGACACAAGCACCCGGTACCGGGGCCAGCGCGGCGACTACTATTATGAAACCCGAACCGTTACCGTGCGCGTGAATGGCAAGTCCGAACAGCGCCAGGAACAAGTCCGTCACACCCGATGGCGGTCTGCCTCTGGCACCGTCGCGCGCAGCTTTGACGATGTGATTATCATGGCCTCGGTCAGTTTGCCGCAACGGTTGGGGGATGAACTTACCCCATGGGATCTGACAGCGCTAGAACCCTACAGCCCCGATTACCTGGCTGGATTTCGCGCCGAGGGCTACTCCATCAGCCTGACCGACGGCAACGCCATGGCCACAGCCAAGATGGAGACTGTCATCCGCCAAGACATCGCCCGCGATATCGGCGGCGACGAGCAACGCATCGACAGCATTGACACCAATTATGGATCTGAAACCTTCAAACATATCCTGCTGCCGGTCTGGATGGCCGCCTACAAGTACAACGGCAAAAGCTTTCGCTTTCTGGTCAACGGTCAAACCGGCGAAGTGCAAGGCGAACGGCCCTATTCGGTGTGGAAAATCGGATTCGCGGTGCTGGCGGTCGCGATTGTGGTGGCAGGCGCCATTTACCTGAACGACCCCGAGGCGCTGGGCCTGCCAAGGCCAGATTGGTTGCGGTAATTGGGGGGAAAAGTGGTGATCGGCTTGCAATCCGCCGCTGCTTTCATCCTGTGGTGTCTATTCGGTAGACGCTATTGTGCGCCGCCATTTTAACGGTGGCTGCCCATGCTGCAGTTTGAAGGCACGCCCGAAGGCGGCTTCGGACTTGTACCCGATATGCGAAATTAGCTGGCTCATGGAGAGTTTCTGGCCACGCAACAAGTCAGCCGAAAGATCAAGCCGCCATCGATTGAGATAGGCGATTGGACTTTGCCCGATGACTTCCAGAAAGCGGCCTGCAAAAGCAGTGCGCGACATGCCGGCGATGCTGGCAAACTGCGTTAAGGTCCATTTTCGGGACGGGTCGTTTTGGATAGATGCCAAAACTCTTGCTATTCGTGGGTCCGATGCCGACGAAACCCAGCCTTTGCCCAAACCGGAGTCGGTGGCCCAGCTGCGCAAGGTGCGGATAAACAGCAAATCCAACAACCGCGAAATCATCGCCGTTGATCCCGCCAAACCATGGGCCGCCTCAAACGCCATGAAGGCGCAACACACATCTACCCATTCATGGCTCTTGTGTTCAGGCCGCCGCAACAAAATGACAGTCGGCAACATCCGCAGAAACCTTTCCGCAAAAATACTATCAAAATCAAACCCGCCCCTAATGTAACGGGCGGGCACATCACCGCTATTGACCAATTGATGCGACACCCCATTCACAATCAGCACAACATCGCCAGATTGAATTTCATCTGCTGTGTCCGAAGGCAGCACAGTTAAAGTCACAGTGCCTTGCTCAATCACATAGATGCATGGCTTGCCTTCGGAATAGTCCAAAACACTTCCAACCGGCAACACCCCGGTGGCAACCGAAGTGCCGCGCAAGCGAAGCATGTCCAGCACCTTGGAAAACGAATCCTGATCCAACGGATGATGCAAAGCGGAAGGTGTGTCGCTCATAGACTGGGACTTTCAGCATGTAAATTCGAACTATAATGACTTTAAGTAC
>JANNSG010000038.1:0-5593 GCA_031402355.1 Pseudorhodobacter sp.
AAAGTTCTGCCGCCATGAACGCCTCCTGCGCTGTTGCACCGCTTATAGGCAAAGCTGGCAGAGGGGGCGAGTGTCAATCGACATCGGCTGGCCGTTCCGGCTGGCTGGGACCTCTGGTTTGAGCGAACTCTTTCCATCGGCCAAACCTGCTTGAAACCGGCCCAAGGTGAGACGCGGCACCTGTTTTATTCAGTTGGCACAATGCGACCCACGCCTGATTCTGCAAAAAATCGCTCGGAACCGGGCGATCAGGCCCTTTCCACCATCGCACGTACCCCCGATACGACTTCTTTCATCGCGACCAGACCATCGCCATCAAGATCGAACATCATGAAGCCCTGCAGTATTTCGGCATCGGCGTCCGACATCTTATCCATCGCTTCGCTCTGTGCATGATTGCGCAGTTCACCATGGGTCAGCACGGCATCGCTGTCTGCATCAGCAAGGTCAAAGCCAAGGTACAGCGCGCCACGTTTTCCCGCAGCCGCCGCAGTTGCCAGGATCACCATTTCCCCCCGCGCAATGTCACCGTCATTATCCAGATCTGCGGCGAGGTAGCGTTCCATCGCTGCGGCCCGTACCCGTGCGCGTTCAACCGCAACAAAGGCGTCAATGCCTGCCGCATCAATACTGCCCTCTGTACCAAAGCCGTAGATCAGCCCCGCTGCATCCTGCAAAAACGCATCCGGCGCAGACCGCAGCTTTTTCAACGTCTTTTCCGGCAGCGTTTGCATCAAGGCGGCGATATCCTGCCCCTGCCCCACCTCTTGCGCCTGCAGGGCATTTGTCCCCAACACCAAGATCAATCCTGTCCGCAGCAGCATCCGTGAAAGCTCCCGTTCAGCCCCTTTCCTTTTGGCAGGCCTTGGTTAACAAAAGATTGACAGGCCCCCGGCACAGCAAGGCGTCGCTTTTGAGCAAGCGATACGTCCATGCAAACGCCAAACTGTCGCAAAGGATGCCTTATCATGTACATTTTGCACTACGCCCCCGATACCGCTGCGACGATCATCCGGCTGGTGCTGGAGCAGGCGGGCCTGCCGTACCGGCTGGCGTTGGTAGACAAAAGCCAGCGGACCCAGGACAGTGCGGCTTACCGCCGCCTGAACCCGACCGGACTGATCCCGGTGCTGGAAACCCCCGATGGCCCTATTTTTGAGACAGCGGCCATTCTGCTGTGGCTGTCAGACCGCCACGGCCTTGGCCCTGCCCCGATCGCGCCCGACCGGGGGGCATTTCTGAAATGGCTGTTTTTTCTGTCCAACAGCGCGCATGCCGATCTGCGGCAATTGTTCTATCCCGACCAATATGTGCCCGCCATGGCGACGGCCGGTCATCATGCTTTGCTCTCGGCCCGGATGAAACGTCATTTCGCGCTGCTGAACCAGGCAGTACTGGATCAGCCTGCGCTTTTCGCCCCGCCCTCTGTGCTGACGGTTTATGTCGCGGTTCTTATGCGGTGGGCGGTGCTTTATCCTGCGGGCCAGATCCAATGGTTTCAACTGGCCGATACGCCCGATCTTGCCCGGCATCTGGCCGCGCTGGACCATCTGCCCGCAGCAGGGCGCGTCAGCACCGCCGAAGACCTTGGCCCGGCCCCGTTTTCTGCCCCTCGCCTTGCCCCCCTGTCTTAGGGTAACCTCGGCGGGACGTGCGGCAGATGGTCATGGGCATCGCCGCCCCCTGCCGCACCGCTCAATACGCCACACAACGACAAACCGGAGACTACGATGTATGTTTTGCAAGCCGTTCCCGATTTTGCCTCGCTGATCGTCCATCTTGTATTGGAAGAATTGGGCCAGCCCTACCGTTTGAACATTCTGGATTTTGACAACGGCGATCTGGACAGCCCTGCCCACCGCGCGCTGAACCCCTTTGGCAAGATTCCAGCCCTGCAAACCCCCGATGGCCCGATATTTGAGACCGCCGCCATCACCCTTTGGCTGGCTGACCGCCACCAGACCCTTGCCCCCGCCCAGACTTCGCCAGACCGGGCGAAATTTCTCAGCTGGTTCTTTTTCAACAATTTTTCGATCCATACCGGCATGATGAACCTGGTTCATCCCTACCGCGCCGGCGGCGAAGAGATCGCAGTTCAGGTTTCACAGACCACGCGCAACCGGCTGATCGAAGAACTGGCCATCTTTGATGCGATGATTGCGAACGACAAACCGCATTGGGCGTCGACGCAACAGCCTTCGATCCTGACTTATCATCTGGCGGTGATGATGCGCTGGATGAAGGCGTTTCCTTATTTTCCCAAAGATTCCATCGACAGCGTCCAGTTTCCCGCCATTCATGCCATATTATGCGCGATGGAATCCCGACCAGCCGCGATACGGGCAGCGGGTGATGAAGGATTGACAGGCACATTCTTTTCCAACCCCGAAAGCTGATCCGATGTTTCTGTCTGTGTTTGATATGTTCAAGATCGGCATTGGCCCGTCATCGTCCCATACCATGGGGCCGATGGTTGCGGCGTCCCGGTTTCTGGACACGCTACGGGCCAGCCCGTTCCACCCAAAGGGTCTGCGCGCGTCCTTGCATGGCTCGCTTGCCTTCACAGGGGTCGGACATGCCACCGACCGTGCCACTATTCTGGGTTTGGCGGGTTTTGAGCCCGCAACCTACGATGGCGAAAAGGCCGAGGCAGCATTGATCGCCATTCGATCCAGCAAGTCCATCACTGCCCCCGGTCTGCCGACATTGCATTTTGATCCCGGCGCGGATCTGGTGTTCGACTATGGCCCGGCCCTGCCCGGTCATGCCAACGGAATGATCCTGAAAGCCACCGATGCGCAAGGCGATGTGATCTTGCAGGAAACCTATTATTCGATCGGCGGCGGCTTTGTTCTGACCGCCGATGAACTGGCAGAAAAAGGCCAGAAGAAACCAAAACCCGCCGCCGTGCCCTACCCGTTTGAAACCGCCGATGCGATGCTTGCGATGGCGAAATCCTCGGGCAAGACCATAGCCCAGATGAAACGCGCAAATGAACTGGCGTTTCGCGGACCGGTTGATCTGGATGCTGGCATCGACCGGATCTGGCAAGTGATGACCGATTGCATCGACCGTGGCATCGCAGGCACGGGCATCCTGCCGGGTGGCCTGAAAGTGCGGAGGCGAGCCAAGGGCATCCATGATGCGCTGATGGCCGAACGCGGGCTGAACATGACAGCGCCGCATACCACCAATGATTGGATGAGCCTTTACGCCATGGCGGTGAACGAGGAAAACGCCGCTGGCGGCCAAGTCGTCACCGCCCCCACCAATGGCGCCGCTGGTGTGGTGCCTGCGGTGATCCGCTATTACCTCGATCATGTGCCGGGCTCGACATCCGCTAAAATCGGTGAATTCATGCTGACCGCAGCCGCAATCGGCGGCTTGGTCAAGCATAATGCGTCAATAAGCGGTGCCGAATGCGGCTGTCAGGCCGAAGTAGGTTCCGCCGCGGCGATGGCCGCCGCAGGCTTTGCTGCTGTTATGGGTGGCACCCCGGAACAAGTCGAAAACGCGGCAGAAATTGCATTGGAACATCACCTCGGCATGACCTGCGATCCGGTGCGTGGCCTTGTGCAAGTGCCCTGCATTGAACGCAATGGTTTAGGCGCGATCAAAGCCATTTCCGCAGCAAGCCTTGCCCTGCGCGGTGACGGCATCCATTTGGTCAGCCTTGATGTCTGTATTGAGACGATGCGCCAGACCGGCAATGACATGATGGATAAGTACAAGGAAACCTCGCTGGGCGGTCTGGCCGTCAACGTGCCCAACTGCTAGCCGTCAGCACCCAAAATTCTTCTAAAGACTTTTGCGAAGGATATTGAGAGTATACTTGCGGCTTGCCCTGCACAGCCGATTTTGTCAGACAGATGTCGCCTTCAGGCGGGACATGGCAATGGTTGGCACCTACCCATCTGTGATGTCCACTGACCGCATCCTGCTCGGCGTCGTTTTGATGCTCGCCTTTTGCACCTTGGCCCCACTTTTGGATGTGGCGTCGAAACTGGCGGCGGCTACCATTCCCGTCGGCCAGATTACCGGCGCGCGGTTTGTAGTGCAGGGCATCCTGATGCTGCCAATCGCACTTTTTATGGCATTGCCACTGCGCCTAGACCGCCGCATGACGGGCTTTATCATCCTGCGCGCCGTGTTCTTGATCCTGTCAACCTATACCTTTGTGGCCGGGATTGCGATCATGCCTGTGGCGGATGCTTTGGCGATAGCCTTTGTTGAACCCTTCATCTTGCTGATCCTTGGGCGGCTGTTGTTTGGTGATCAGATCGGCCCCCGGCGCATTGCCGCATCCGTGCTGGGCTTTAGCGGCGCGTTGCTGGTCATTCAACCCAGCCTCGCCGCCTTTGGCACCGTCGCACTTTACCCGCTTGGCACCGCGTTCTTCTTTGCGTTCTACATGCTGATCACCCGGTTCATGTCGCAGTCCATGCACCCGGTTACGATGCAGGTGCACACGTCGCTGGCCGGGTCTGCGATCTGCCTGCCTGTTCTTTGGCTGCTGAACGGATCGGGGATAACCTCGCTCGATAGCGTGCAGCCGCAGGGCTTGTCCTGGCTCTGGCTGTTCGGCGTCGGGTTTTGGGCGGCGCTCAGCCATATCTGCATGACTTATGCCTTGAAATTTGCCCCCACTTCGACACTAGCCCCGCTGCACTACCTGGAGATTGTCGCAGCAGTTGCCCTTGGCTATCTGGTATTTGATGATTTTCCGAATATCCTGACTTGGACAGGCATTGCGGTAATCGTGTCCGCGGGCCTCTACATCATCCACCGGGAACACCGCGTCGCCCGGTCAGCCGCGCACGCCATTTCGGCACCAACGCACTAAGGGCGGCATCCAACCGGGCCCGCGGCAAGATCACCAACATGCCTGGCTGATCAAACCGCAGGTCGACCTCGGGCTCGCTGGCCCTGTTCGACGTGCCGATCACCCCGCCCGGCGAAAATTGCAGGCCGTCGATCGGCCAATGCAAACCTTTGCTCTTTCCCGTAACCGGCCCCATCGGATAAAGTGAAATCCGGTCCCCCACCTTAAGATGCAAGGTCACCGCGCTTGGCACATGGAAGGCCAGATCTTGCGGTCCGATCACAACGCAGGGCTGCGCCGCATGCTGAACCAAAGCCGTCAGGACCGCCAGCCCATGATCCATGCGGGCGCCCGTCACCCCCAATGCCAACACGAACGGCGCGCTGACAGACCGCAGCGCCTTGTCAAAATCCGTGGTCTCCTGCTCGTTGATCCTGAACTGTCGTTCTGCTGCAATCGCCTTCCGCCCGGCTTCGGAAATGCTGTCGAAATCGCCGATCACCGCGTGCGGCATAACGCCCGCCGCAAGCACGCGGTCGGCCCCACCATCCGCTGCCACCACCAAAGGCGCGCGGGCCATGGCAAAGGCCAAATCCCGCCGTGTCACCGGCCCGCCGCCGACCAGTGTTACTGCATCCTGTGATTGGACAATCACCTTTTTCATGCCGATACTGTTCTCAATTAAGGCGGGATTCTAGGTCGGTGAACATAATCAATCCTTCAAATTACCGCCGTCTGTCCATGGATTAGCACAAGAGTTGCGTCAAGAAG
>JANNSG010000039.1:0-2316 GCA_031402355.1 Pseudorhodobacter sp.
CACCAATCGACCAAGGACGTGCAACAGGTTCAGCAGGTCTTCGGTATACTCCGGCAACCAGTGATCGGGCTGGATCTTGTCCAGCGCTGATGGTGGGCGGCGGTCGCCAATGACAGGGCGGGTGCGGTCGGCTTTGCGATAGCTGAACCACTGGCGCAGCACGCTGCGACCAGAGACCTGATATTCGGCCACGGCGGTTGGCACGTTTTCGATGAACCCCTCCCCTACATGCAGCCGACCCGTGGAAGGATCATGGTGCATCGCGTCGGGTAACGGGTTCGGCGCGCCGGGGATGGTGCCGCCAACCGGGATTGTCGGGCCGTGCCCCTTGGGCATCCGCGGGGGAGCGGCGGGGCGGCCGGATGCCGGGTCGGCAAAACGCTCACCATAGGTGTGCAGCCAGATCACTTCGCGGCCCAAGGCGACCGCTCGGTCGAACAGCGCCGCATCTGCCGTGACTGGCACGCGCAGGCCGGGGCGGATCAGGTCTTCTTTGAAGTGGGCCGTGAAGGCCGGATGGGCTAGCAGGGTCGCGACATAGGCCATCACGTCGGGCGCGGCGACAGGTTTGCCATAAATTGTGGAGAGGTGAGCGATCAGGGTAGACTTGGTGTTTGGGATCGTCGCGGCGGCGTCGCGCCAGAGAGGGACGGCACGGCCACCGCGTCCATGGTAGTGGTGTTGATCTGGGATATGACCGGTTATCGTAAAGCACGGGCCATTTTCTGGCGCGAAGTCGTCCAAGACAGTTAGATAGACTTGAGCGTCGCCGTCCAAAGACCAAAGATCGGGCCTGGCTCGGCTGAGAAGGCGATGATCGGGGATGATCCATTGCCGATCGAAGCTGCGGAGTCCAAAGCGCACCGGAGGTACCATTGGGCCATGGTCAGCGCCCACCGAAATTAACCTAGTTTTGTGAGGCCCGAGATCGCCTTTGGGAACGCTGGTCAGATCGCGCGTGTCGTCAGCGTGAAACAAGGAAGCTTTCTTCACAGCATCCTTTTCGCGCTTCAGAGTTTCCCACCGCTCGGTGAGGGAAACCGCATCAGGCGCAATGACCCAAGTCCGGTGGGTCTTGACGCCCGGCGTCGACCAGTCAAATAAGTCCAGCAATGCTGGATAGGCACCCCAGCCCAAGCCGCGCTCGGGCAAAAACGGCCCGCGCAAACTGGTTTCGCCATCCTGCCAACCGTTGTCGGTAAGCGTCAGGCCCGCCAGTGCGATGAACTTGTCCTCGCGGTGGCTTTCGGGAAGCGCACGATAGCGGATCCGCGCCAGCTCGCCCACCTTTGCATCGGGGCGGCGCAGCGCCAGAACGATGCAGATTTCCTGCTGAACCCCCTGAAACAGTCGGGTGTTGACGGCGGGCTGGTGCCCCTCCGGCGAGGCATCAATCACCCAGATGTCGGAACAGCTTTTGCGCAGGTCGGCGCGCATTTGCTGAAACCCCGGACCATTCAGAAAACCCGAAGCGGTGATGAAGCAGACAATCCCCGGGCGATGAACCTCCGGCTCACCCGTTGCCTCGGCATGGCCCGACCCAAAGACCTTCCATGCGGCCCACCGCCAGAAGAACACATAGAGGTTCTTCAGGTGCTTGGCATGCGCGCCCAAGCCCCATTCGGGCAAGGGTGCCCAAAGGTCCATCGGTGATGGGCGCCCCGGACTGCCCTTTTCCACCCATCCGCCCTGCCCCGCCGCATCCACCTTGTAAGGCGGGTTGCCGATGACCACGGTGATCGGCTCGTCCCGCTTGATCGCGTTGGCCTCTTTTCGCGAATTGCCAATGGGGGCCAGCATGGTGGAAAACCGCGTCTGCTCGGCGTAGGGGTCGCCCAGGGTATCGGTCACATAAAGACGTGGCTGCGGCAGGTTGCCCCCTGCCCTGGTGCCCGTGGCCGCAGCCCCCATCAGCGCCCGCATTTCCGCCATCAGCCGCAACTGCGCCACGGCGAAGGGGCCGAACTGCAATTCGAACCCGATCAGCCGATGCGCCGCCGCCCCCAAGGCGGGACCAACCGCCCCCGCGCCCTGATCGTCGGCCACCGTCTCGGCGATCTTGCGCAGCACGCCGAGAAGGAAAGTGCCGGTGCCCGTCGCCGGGTCCGCGATGGTGACATCCTTGGCGGCAAGGCCTTCGTGGCGGCCAAACAGGGCGGGGTCGCGCAAAGCCTCGTCCGTCAGGCGGACCATGGCCTGCACCACCTCGGGCGGGGTGTAGTAGCTGCCGGTCTTCTTGCGCAGAGCGTTGTCGTAGACCTCGAGGAAGTCTTCGTAGAAATAGAGCCAGGCGTCAGGCTTGCCCTTGGACAGGGT
>JANNSG010000040.1:0-6223 GCA_031402355.1 Pseudorhodobacter sp.
ACAACGATGCCCAGGCCAACGATGGCTGCGGTCAGAACGACCCAGTCAACGGTTACAGCGCCGGCTTCGTCGTTTGCGAAGGATTTGAAGATGCTCAGAAGTTTCATAGTGGTTCTCTTTCTAAAAGGGGGTTGCTTCTCAGGGCTAGGATTTGAATTTCTTCCAACTGGGTCGCTTGAGGCGTTCTTTCGCCCGTTCAACTTCCTTCGCCGGATAACCTCATATAGCCGGACAATCGTGTTGGGATTTGGGCAAGGATATGATGAAATTGCAGATGCGCCGATTTGTTGGAAACACTGCCGGATGATTTTGGAAACAGTGCCGGCTTTGGATCGGTGGTCAGGTTGTGCTACGGCGCAAAACGCCAAAGGCCGCGCCCCCTTCGGGATGCGGCCAGACAGTTGCGTAGTGAGGTGCGCCCGAGGCTTAGGGAGTAACCGGGGCCACATATCCAGGGGTGCGGCTGTTCAGATCGTTGACGATCGCATTGCCCAGGCTGTCAATGCCCGCCCCGACGGTGTTCATCACAACGATGCCGACGCCGACCACCGCAGATGTCAGAACGACCCAGTCAACCGTCACGGCGCCGGATTCGTCGTTTAAAAAGGCTTTCAGAAAACTGGGGGTGCTCATCTAAGTTACTCTTTGCAAAAGGGGTTTACTACACTGGTCGGTTCCAAAGCAGGCGGGTCTCTGGCCCAGCCGAACTAAGAATTTTAGTGATGTCACAAGACTTCAGAACCATGGCTTAAATTGGGCAATCATGTCTTGAAAGTGCAAAAATACGGGGTTTGTTGGAAACACTGCGGGTCATTTTGGTCAACAATGCTGCGGCGATACCGGGTCGATTTGGGGCGCGGCCGGGGCTGCACTGCAATGAAAAAGGCCGCATCCAATCTGGATGCGGCCCACTGATGCTCGCGCAAGCGAGACCAGATTATGGGTTGTTGTAGCCGCCGCTCTGTGCGGTGATCTTGGTTGCGGTCGTTCCCGACAGCGTGGTGATGCCACCGCCAACCGAGTTCATAACAACGATGCCCAGACCAACGATTGCTGCAGTCAGAACGACCCAGTCAACAGTCACGGCACCAGCTTCGTCGTTTGCAAAGGATTTGAAGATGTTCAGAAGTTTCATTTTGTATCTCTTTTCTCAGGGTTGCTCTGTAAAACACTAACCGCTTCGGCGCTTGGATCGGTCTCTGTTCCGACTGCCTTCCGTTTCGGTGTGAGGACTTATAGCCTTCCAATAGTGGCAAGACTTGGGAGGACGCAGGGCATTTTCTGGCACAGCAAAATAACTTGAAATATCTTTCTAAGACTATGTAAATAAATCATAAAATATTTCTCTTTTCGCCCGATCCGGGGTCGGCACCGTGGCTTTCCGGCCGATTTCTGGGATCTTGCCTCAGTCTTGCCCGGAAAAGCTGGCCCAAACGGCGTGGTTTTGCGACAAGGGAGCCAACAAAAAGAAACCATAACGGGCCGAGTTCGATGCAGATCAAGACAGGTATTCTGGTAGTGACCCTTATCGGTCTGTCCGGTGCTTTGGTGCAGGCCGAAATTCTGCCCACGACCGGGGGGACCACCTTGACCGGGGCGGCTACGTTCAAACGCATCAAGGTTCCGGGGCCGGGTGTCACCAAACGCATCACGGTGCAGATTGATCCGGCCGAGCAAGCACGCGCGCTGGCCTCATTGCCGAAGTTCCCCGCCGATCCGGTGCGGCGCGACAAGGGTTCAGCCGACGCAACGGACAAGACCGAAGCGGCACCCTCGGCCTATGGCTGGTATTGGGACACGGTGCCGACTGCAATAGACGCCGTTGATGGCCGCTTTCCGCTGGCCCTTGCCACGCTGTCGCAGGGGCCGGGCGGCAAATCCGTCACCGCCCCCCGATTGCAACATATGCAAGAGATCGCCGAAAGCTATGGCACCGATATTCTGACCGCGACGATCGGCACCAATGTGTCGCCAGCGCTTGTTCTGGCCGTGATCGGCATTGAAAGTGCGGGCAAGCCCGATGCGGTCAGCTCAGCCGGGGCAGAGGGGTTGATGCAACTGATCCCCGCGACTGCGGAACGGTTCGGGGTGACGGATTCTGCGGATGCTTCGCAAAACATCAAGGGTGGCGTGAAGTATCTAGATTGGCTGATGAAGCGGTTCAACAACGATGCGCTGATGGTTCTGGCCGCCTATAACGCGGGCGAAGGAGCGGTTGAGGCCAATTCAGGCATCCCCCCCTTTGCCGAAACCCGCGATTATGTGCCCAAAGTGCTGGCTGCCTGGCAAGTGGCGCAGGGGCTGTGCCTAAGCCCGCCCGAACTGGTCACCGATCCTTGCGTGTTCAAGATCATCTCGGCCAGCAGCGAATAACGCGGCCGCAGCGAACACCCCTGCAGCAGCAAACAGCGCTGCCGGGCCTTTGGCTGTGCGGGCCGCCTGTCAGACAAGCGTGGCTTCGGTCGCGGCGCGAAGTTCCGCCTCGGATACGCCATCCGCGCATTCAACTATCCGCAATCCCCCCGGTACAACGTCCAGCACACCCAGATTGGTGATGATGCGGTCCACTACGGCGCGGCCAGTCAGGGGCAGGGTGCAGGATTTCAGCACTTTGCTTTCGCCATGCTTTGAGGTGTGATCCATCACCACCACCACGCGCCCCACACCGGCGACCAGATCCATCGCCCCTCCCATGCCCTTGACCAGCTTGCCGGGGATCATCCAATTCGCGAGGTCACCGTTTTCGGCCACTTCCATCGCGCCCAGGATTGCCATCGCGATCTTGCCGCCCCGGATCATCGCAAAGGATTGGGCACTATCAAAGAACGCCGTTTGTGGCAGCTCGGTGATGGTTTGCTTGCCCGCGTTGATCAGATCGGCGTCTTCGTCGCCCTCATACGGGAATGGCCCCATTCCCAGCATGCCGTTTTCTGATTGCAGCGTCACTTCGATGCCGGCTGGAATGTAGTTCGACACCAGCGTCGGGATTCCGATGCCAAGGTTCACATACCAGCCGTCTTGCAGTTCCTGCGCCGCGCGCGCGGCCATTTGATTGCGGTCCCACATGGCTTAAACCTCCCGCTTGCGCACGGTGCGCTGTTCGATACGTTTTTCGTGCGTGCCTTGCACGATCCGGTGCACATAAATGCCGGGCAGATGAATGGTGTCGGGGTCAAGCGCGCCGAGAGGCACGATTTCCTCGACTTCCACCACGCAAACCTTGCCGCAGGTCGCCGCAGGCGGGTTGAAATTGCGCGCGGTCTTGCGGAACACGAGGTTGCCGGATGGGTCGGCCTTCCATGCTTTCACAATGGACAGATCGGCCACAATCCCGCGTTCCAGAATATAGTCCTGTCCGTCAAAGGTTTTCACATCCTTGCCGTCCGCAATCACCGTGCCAACGCCGGTCTTGGTGTAAAACCCCTGAATACCCGCGCCGCCCGCCCGCATCCGTTCGGCCAGCGTGCCTTGCGGGTTGAATTCCAGTTCCAGCTCGCCCGACAGATACTGGCGCATGAATTCGGCATTTTCGCCGACATAGGACGAGATCATCTTTTTCACCTGCCGCGTTTCGAGCAGCACGCCAAGACCAAAGCCATCGACACCCGCATTGTTGGACGCCACTGTCAGATCCTTGGTGCCTGCGTCCTTGATCGCGGCAATCAGCAGTTCCGGGATGCCGCAAAGGCCGAACCCGCCCGAGGCAATGAACATGCCGTCAAACAGCAAACCATCCAATGCTGACGCCGCGCTATCAAAAACCTTTTTCATGGGCCAATCCCTCTGGATGCACTTGCTTCGCAACTTTCTGGCGAAGGGGACTGCACAAGTCAATCGCTGCAATGCGGCATGATCCGGCTCCTTCGCGAATGAAGCCGGTCACCGGTACGGCAGGGACCCGCCCTGACGCCCGGTGCCCCTATACCAGGCCGGAAAAAGATCACTCTATCCTTACCAGAAACATCCAAATTCCATGATTGTGCCACTTTTGGAAACCATTGCATGTCTTGTCAGCCGGGCAGTGCGGTCATCGGGCCGCCTTGCCAATGTCCACCTTTGCCAGCGGGGGCAGGGTTTGCCGCCGCCTTCGGGCCAGAACACTTGGGATAGAGACGTGGATTATTCGGCCATCATCATTCTGGCGTGCGTTTTCATCCCGCTGGAGCGATTGTTGCCCCTGCATGCCGAACAGCCGCTGTTGCGCCGCAACTGGGCGAATGACCTGTTCTATCTGTTGTTCAACGGCTTTGTCATCCGAGCCGGATCGACAATCCTGTTTGGCGCGGTGATGGCGCTTTATCGCGGCTATGTGGATCCTGCCGATACCGCTTGGGTGGCCACGCAACCGATCTGGCTGCAGGTCATCGCCGTGATGGTAATCGCCGACATCGGCTATTACACCGCGCACCGCAGTTTTCACGCCATTCCGTTCTTGTGGAAATTCCACTCGGTTCATCACAGTATCGAGGAAATGGACTGGCTGGCCACCCACCGCGTGCATCCGGTCGATCAGATCCTGTCGAATGCGATGGCTTTGCTGCCGATCTACTTTCTGGGGTTTTCGCCCGTCGCACTTGGCATTCATTTTGCCATCTATCAGGCGCAGGCACTTTTGGTGCATTCCAATGTGAAGGTGAATTTCGGGCCGCTGAAATATCTGCTGGCCTCGCCCGAGTATCATCACTGGCATCATGCCAATCAACCCGAGGCTTATGACCGCAATTTTGCCTCCCAGCTGTCGATCATTGATGTGGTGGCGGGAACCATGTTCCTGCCAAAGCACCAACCCACCAAATATGGCCTGACCGAACCGATGCCGCCGCTTTATCACCAACAGCTGCTTTACCCGGTTCGTGCGATTTTCAAATCCTGGGCCGAACCCAAGACCGAGAAAGGGAAACTGAATGAACAAGACACTTGAGGACGGACTTGGCAAGCTGGCCATGTTGCTGTGGTTTGGCTATGCGGCCTATCAGCAGGGGCTGGCTGTTGTAGGCACCATCATTCACCGGGCTGAAATTCCGATGTGGCAGATCAATCTGGTCTCGTTGGTTGCGACGGCGGTGTTTCTTGGCCTGATCTTGTATTTCACCGCCACGCGGTTGCCGCCGCGCAACAATGCGGCCGGGATTGAGCCGCGCCTGACCGCGATTGCCGGTACCTTCATCATGATGCTGCTGATCATCCTGCCTGCCGGTGCTGTCGGGCCCGAACTGCGGGTGTTCTCGACAGTGTTGATCATCGTAGGAACAATTCTGTCGGCCCTATGCCTGCGCCATTTGGGGCGATCCTTCTCGATCATGGCGACGGCGCGCGAATTGGTTACCAAAGGACCATACGGCTTTGTCCGCCATCCGCTTTACGGCGCCGAAGTTGTCACCATGGTCGGCGTCGCCCTTGGCCACTGGTCGCTGTCGGCGGCAGCACTTCTGGTGGTTTGGCTGGGCCTGCAAATTCGTCGCGCCCAGAATGAGGAGCGGGTCTTGCGCGATAGCTTTCCCGAATATGCCGATTATGCCCGTCGGGTTCCGATGCTGCTGCCGGGACTTATGACACCGAAGTTCGGTGGTGCCTGACGGCCACACCGCCCGGTCTGGTGCCGCATCTTGTGCCGCGAAAGGGGTCAACTGAAGGGCAGCATTTCATCGGCAGCCCTGACCTGCTGTCTGCCGATTGCCCCTGCGGCTTTCGTGCAGTAAACCCCGGCCAGACCTGCGCAAAGCCCGCGTGGTGAAATGGTAGACACAGGGGACTTAAAATCCCCAGGCCGGAAGGCCGTGCCGGTTCAAGTCCGGCCGCGGGCACCAGTTTTTGTGTTGTCGATGGAAACCAAATCTGCTGCCCTCGCGATCCGGCAACCTGCGACTCAGATCGATTTTTCAGTCACCAGAAGTGTTTTGTAAATCGCAATGGCTTCCTGCTGACCAAGCCCCATGCCCACTGCCCGCTGGAAGTAGCCGGCAATGAAATCCGGGATGTCGGAGGGGATGTCTGCGTCCCGCGCCTGTTCTTGAATATGTCCAAGCGCCTCGCACCAGACCTGAAGCGTCGCGGTGGGGTGATCGTAGTCTGCGTCCTTGATGATCCCGGCCAGTCTGCAGGTTTCGGTGTCGGTGTCGGCTTGGAAGATGTCCATGAATGCCTGCAGGTCGATGCCTTGCGCGCGGCAGATGTTCGCCGCGTGGGCGACGCCGATGAACTGCACAAAGGACATGGTCAGCCA
>JANNSG010000041.1:0-5162 GCA_031402355.1 Pseudorhodobacter sp.
GTTGACCAAGCAGAGCAGACGCTCGGGCCCGGCTGGGCCGCTGGCATCGTCGCCGCGGTCTTGCGCGCACACATAGACCGTGCCCTGTTGCGGCAGACGGCGGCGTTGGAAGATGTCTTGGAATTCAGAACGGTAGTCGCTGTCGAAAAACACGTTGTGGCGCACCAGCGGAAAACCGCTGGCCTGCGCATGCAGGGCCCAGGTCACGGCCGACAGTGAGCGCTGTGCTGCGGGCACGGCCGGCGCGGCATGGCGCGCGGCGTCGCCAAGCAGGCCGCTGGCCAGGGCATGGGCGTCGCCATTGAAGACGACGGAGTCGGCGGCCAGGGTGGAGCCATCGGCCAGGCGCACGCCGCAGGCGCGGCCGCACAACCGCCAAGTCGTCGATGATCACTACGCCGGCATGGCCTTTGGCGACGAAGGCGCGCGCTGTGCCGCCCTGCTGACCGATCCAAAGGTCAAAGTGATGATCATGGGCAACCACGGTGTTCTGGTCATTGGCGATACGGTCGCCGATACCTTCAACCGCCTCTATTATCTTGAGCGCGCCGCCGAAACCTATATCCGCGCGCTGCAAACCGGCAAACAGCTGCGGTTCCTCTCCGAAGCCGTCGCCGAAAAGACCGCCCGCGAATGGGAAGACTACCCCCCCGGAGCGGACGCACATCTGTCCGAACTCAAAGCCCTGCTAGATGCCGAAGGCTCTGACTATGCAGCGTGACTTATAGGATGCCAACGTGAACGATCTGGTTGACGATCGCGATTATACCGGCCCGGGAAAGCTGGAATTGATCTGGGGTGAGGGATTCATGTCGCCCGGAGGTCCTGCCGAAGTAGCGCGGATCGTCGGGACAGCTGATCTGCGCGGGCTGGAGGTGTTGGATATTGGCTGCGGGTTGGGTGGGGCGGACGTGGTGCTGGTCACCGATTTTGGTGCTGCATCGGTCATCGGGGCGGATGTGCAGCCTGACCTCTTGCAAGCGGCATGCCTGCAGGCGGCACGGCTGGGTCTGCAGTCCCGGATCCGGTATCAGCAGATTGCTCCCGGTCCGCTGTCCTTTGCCGATAGCAGCTTTGACGCGGTGTTCAGCAAAGATGCCTTGCTGCATGTTTCCGACAAGCAGGCCGTCTACCGCGACATCTTTCGCGTTCTTCGCCCCGGCGGTCTGCTGCTAATCGGTGACTGGCTGCGCGGGCCGGGCCACAACATCGACGCCCTTCTGTCGGAATTCGTGGCGGCTTCCGGCCATGCGTTTCACATGGTCACCCTGCCCTACATCGCAGAATGTGCGGCGCTAGCCGGGTTTGCTCAGATCGAAACGCTGGATCGAGGGGCTTGGTACCTGGAGGAAGCACGGTCCGAACTGTTGCGCCTGCGTGGCAGCCTTGGCATCCGTTTTGTCGCCGATTTCGGCGATCCGGCATTGGCCGACGAAATCGGATTCTGGGAAGTACTCGTCAGGGCGGTTGAAGCGCAGGCGATGAGGCCTGGCCATTTGCGGGCCTCGAAACCAGCGCTGCACAACCTCTCATGATCTCCAGCATCCTAAGGCCCAGCCGGGCCACGAAGCAGGCCAAGGCAAAAGGGTCAGTTCCCGGCGCTTTCCATTTTCCGATTGGCAATCACATTTTCCAGCCAGCCAAGCTTCATCTCTGGTACGGATGACAGCAATAGATCGGTGTAATCATCAAATGGCGGCGTCAGCACGTCCGTCTTGGTGCCATAGCGCGCCACGCGGCCCTTGAACATCACTGCAATCCGGTCGGCGATCGCCCGCACTGTCGCCAGATCATGGGTGATGAACAGATAGGCCACGCCTTCCTTTGCCTGCAGATCCAGCAACAGCTTCAAGATGCCATCGGCCACCAACGGATCCAGCGCCGATGTCACCTCATCGCAGATGATCAGCTTCGGTTTGGCGGCAAGCGACCGCGCAATGCAGACACGCTGCTTCTGGCCGCCCGATAACTCGGCTGGATAGCGGTCGATATACCCCTTGCCCATCTCGATCTGGTCCAGCAATTCCTGAACCCTGATGCGCTTGGCCTCGCCAGTCAGGCCAAAGTAAAACTCCAGCGGCCGCCCGACAATGGTGCCCACGGTCTGGCGCGGATTCATCGCCACGTCAGCCATCTGATAGATCATCTGCACTTCGCGCAGATCGTCCTTGGTCCGGTCGGCAAGCGCCGCCGACAACTGTCGCCCGGCAAAAGTGATCCGCCCCGCACTGGGGGGCAACAACCCGGTAATCACCCGCGCCAGCGTCGACTTGCCAGACCCGGATTCGCCGACCACCGCCAGCGTCTGCCCGGCTGGCAAATCAACCGTCACGTTCGACAGAACATCAAACTTGGTGCCACGGTACCGCGCAGTGATTCCTGCGACCGATAGCACAGGGGCCGCCCCATCGCTCTTTTCCGCGTGCTCGATAGACCGCACCGACACCAGCGCGCGGGTATAGTCCTGCACCGGCGCTTCGATGATCTGCTTTGTTGTGCCGTATTCCACCAGCTTGCCATGCCGCAGTACCATGATGTGATCGGCCACCTGAGCCACCACTGCAAGATCATGGGTGATATACAGTGCCGCCACTCCGGTCTCGGCTATCGCTTCCTTGATCGCGGCCAGAACTTCGATCTGCGTTGTCACGTCCAGCGCCGTTGTCGGCTCGTCAAACACCACCAGATCGGGCTTTGAGCACAGCGCCATCGCCGTCATCACCCGTTGCAATTGCCCGCCCGATACCTGATGCGGAAACCGCTGCCCGATGGTTTCCGGGTTCGGCAGGCCTAGCTTGCCAAACATCACCACCGCGCGGGCTTCCGCTTCTGCCCGGCTCGCCAGCCCATGCTTCAGCGTCGCTTCAACCACCTGTTCCATCAACTGCTTGGCCGGGTTGAATGCCGCCGCTGCTGATTGCGCTACATAGGTCACTTCCCGGCCACGCAGGGCCCGCAAGCCGCCGGATCCGCCCTTCAGAATATCGCGGCCTTTCAACCAAATCTCACCACCGGTGATCTGCACGCCGCCACGACCATAGGCCATCGAAGTCAGTCCGATGGTCGATTTTCCGGCACCCGATTCACCGATCAGACCCAGCACCTTGCCCTTTTCCAGTCGCAAGGACACATCGTCCACCAAGGTCACCCGGCGCGGTTTTTCACCCGGTGGGTAAGACGTCGCTTCAATGCGCAGTCCCTTGATTTCCAACAGGGCATCACTCATCCGCGACCACCTTTCAGACTGCTGGTCCTGTTCAGGATCCAGTCGGCGACAAGGTTTACCGAAATCGCCAGCGTCGCAATTGCCACAGCAGGCACCAAAGCCGCCGGGATGCCGTAGACGATGCCCTCTTTGTTTTCCTTTACGATGCCGCCCCAGTCGGCCATTGGCGGCTGAATGCCAAGCCCGAGGAAGGACAGGGTTGAGATGAACAACACAGCAAAGATGAACCGCAAACCCATCTCCGCCACCAGCGGTGACAGCGCATTTGGCAGGATTTCGCGGAAAATGATCCATGCCGTACCCTCGCCACGCAACCGCGCCGCTTCGACATAGTCCATCACCGTGATGTCAACCGCCACTGCCCGGCTAAGCCGGAACACCCTCGTGCAATCCAAAAGGCCGATGACCACAACCAAGGTGATCAACGAACTTGGCAGCACCGACAAGATCAGCAAGGCCGAAATCAACGATGGGATCGACATGAACATATCCACCGTTCGCGATAGCATCTGGTCAATCCAGCCGCCCAGCACCGCCGCCGTAAAGCCCAGCACAGATCCGGTGATGAAACTCAGCGCCGTTGCGGCAGCCGCTACAAATATGGTGGTCTGTCCGCCCCAGATCATCCGGCTCAGCAGATCGCGCCCGATGGTGTCTGTGCCCAACCAATGCGTGGCCGACCAGGGTTCCCATGAATCGCCGACCACTTCGGCCATACCGTAGGGGGCGATGACACCGGCAAATATTGCCGACAGAAAATATGCCCCTGTGAAAAACAGGCCAATCATCGCGGCCAAGGGAATGCGCGTCATTTTGGGTGCCTCAGTCTTGGGTTGGCAAGAATGGACACCACATCAGCCACGATGTTCAGCCCGATATAGATTGCCGCGAACACCAGCCCGCAGGCCTGCACCACCGGCACGTCTCGCTTGGACACATGGTCAACCAGATACTGCCCCATGCCCGGATAGACGAACACAACTTCTACCACCACAACCCCGACCACAAGATAGGCCAGATTAAGCATGACCACATTGATGACCGGCGCAATCGCGTTCGGAAAAGCGTGCTTTGCTATGATGTTGATCGGGCGCAGGCCCTTCAGTTCGGCAGTTTCGATGTACGGGGATTGCATCACATTCAGGATCGCCGCCCGCGTCATGCGCATCATGTGGCCCAGAACTGTCAGCACCAGCACAAGAACCGGCATTGAGATGGCGTATAATTGCTCGCCCAGCGTCATCCCGTCGTAGATCGACGCCAAAGACGGCAACAACCGCCATTTCACCGCCAGAAAATACACAGCGATGTAGCCAAGCAGAAATTCCGGCACCGAAATCGTCGCCAGAGTGAAGCCCGAAATCAGTTTGTCCGGCCAGCGGTTGCGATAGCGCACCGCCATCAGGCCCAGGAATATCGCCAGCGGAACCGAAACCACCGCCGCCCAGAAGGCCAGAAACAGCGTATTGCCCAGCCGTTTGCCCATGGCCTCGGCGATATCCTCGCCATTGGTCAGGGCTTTGCCCAGATCGCCTTGCAAAACGCCCCCTGCCCAATCCAGATAGCGCGTCAAGGGTGGCTCATCGAGCCCAAGTTCGGTCCGCAGGTTGGCCAGTGTTTCCGGCGTCGCCGCCTGGCCAAGAATGGATTGTGCCACATCGCCGGGCAATATCATCGTGCCGACAAAGATCAGGACAGAGACCGCCCACAGCAGCAGAATGCCCAGCGCAATGCGCTGGGCGATCAGTTTTATGACGGGATGAACCATCGCTTAGGCGAACCAGGTCTTCGCCGAAGCATAGCCACCCATCTGGTCATAGTTCGGATCGTTCTCATAGCCCGCGACCGTGTCGGAAATCGCGTCGATGAAATCGTTGAACATCGGGCAGATCGTACCGCCGTCGTCATGCACGATCGCACCGATTTGCGCATAAAG
>JANNSG010000042.1:0-11920 GCA_031402355.1 Pseudorhodobacter sp.
CGGCTGGCGCAACCCCGACTACCTCGAATCCGACGGCGCCGCCTATATGCGCCGGCAAGACCTGATCATCGCGGTCGACCTCGGGCTTGGCAAGTTCGCCAAATCCGTCTGGACCTGCGACCTGACCAACCGCTACATCGAGATCAACGCCGATTACCGGTCTTGACCCCGCGCTTTTGATTTCATCTTGGTCCAAATATCCCACAGGGGGGTCTGGGGGGATGTGAAATCCCCCCAGCCTTTCAACCTGCGCAAAGCCCGACAATGAAAATCATCCTCGTCTCTGCAGTCGCCTTGATAGACCCCGATGGCCGCGTTCTTCTGGCCCAGCGCCCGGAAGGCAAATCCATGGCCGGCCTGTGGGAATTCCCCGGCGGCAAGGTAGACCCGGGCGAGTCGCCCGAGGCCGCCCTGATCCGCGAACTCAAGGAAGAACTCGCCATCGACACTTTCGCCAGCTGCCTGGCCCCACTGACCTTCGCCAGCCACGCTTATCCCGATTTTCATTTGCTGATGCCCCTGTTCGCTTGCCGCAAATGGCAGGGAATCGCTACCGGGGTTGAAGGGCAAAATCTCGTCTGGGTCCGCCCCAATGACATGCGAAACTACCCCATGCCCCCTGCCGATTTGCCCCTTATCCCGATCCTGCGGGACTGGCTTTAGACAAATGCGGCGAAATTAGGGCGAATCTGGATAGGTTTCAAATTATCCGGTTGCCTTAAGAGGATTCCTCCCTAGTTTCAAACACGGGGAAAAAGCTTCTGGGGGGAAGTGGAATGCTGCGAACAATATCTTTGGGAAGTTGCGTCTTTGTGCAGGGGCCTGTTGTCGCCCAGCTTGCCGACGGCAAGGTTGTAATCAAGGTCGACGAACGCAATTATGTCGGCTATCCGGTAAGTTCGGTCCGCGCGGCCTAATACAAGCACAGCGCGTGCAACAAAAAGGCCGGGCTGATTGCCCGGCCGTTTCTTTTGAAACAAATCCGTATCAGGCCAGCGTGCGGGCAATCTCTTCGCGCTCGAAGATCTCGATCACATCGCCCTGACGAATATCTTCATAGCGCTCAAAGCCCATGCCGCATTCCTGGCCGGACTGCACTTCCTTCACTTCGTCCTTGAAGCGTTTCAGCGTCTTCAGCGTGCCTTCATGGATCACCACGTTATCGCGCAGCAAGCGCACACCGGCAGACCGCCGCGCAATGCCTTCGGTCACGATACACCCTGCCACCATGCCAATGCCGGTGACCTTGAACACTTCCTTGATCTGCGCATAGCCGATGAAGGTTTCGCGGATCTCGGCTTTCAGCAGGCCTGATGCGGCGGCTTTGATATCATCGACCAGATCATAGATGACGGAATAATACCGAATCTCTACACCCTTCTGGGCAGCGGTTTGGCGCGCAGACGCATTCGCGCGCACGTTAAACCCGATGATCGGCGCGCCGGATGCCTCTGCAAGCCCCACATCCGAATCAGTGATAGCCCCCACGCCGTAATGCAGCACACGCACACGGACCTCGTCGTTGCCCACCTTTTCCATCGCCTGAACGATGGCCTCGGCAGATCCCTGCACATCGGCCTTTACGACAATTGGCAGTTCTGCCACCTCTTTGTCAGCCTTGGCCTTCGCCATCAACTGCTCCAGCGTGACCGCAGCCCCAACAGCGGCGCGCTTGTCTTTGGCGGCCTTCTCGCGGTAGGTCGCGATTTCACGCGCCTGCGCTTCGGTTTCCACCACGTTCAGGGTATCGCCCGCCGCAGGGGTGCCATTCAGACCCAGCACTTCGACAGGCACCGACGGTCCGGCCTCATCAATCCGGCGTCCCTGATCGTCGATCAGCGCGCGCACTTTGCCCCACTGCTCGCCCACCACAAAGATATCGCCTTTGCGCAGGGTGCCGTTTTGCACCAGAACCGTCGCCACTGGCCCACGGCCCACATCCAGCTTGGCCTCGATCACCGCACCTGATGCCGCCCGCGCCGGGTTTGCGCGCGCAGTTCCAGAATTTCGGCCTGCAGCGCAATCGCTTCCAGCAGCTTGTCCAGGCCAGCGCCCGTTTTGGCCGATACTTCCACATCCAGCACATCGCCCGACATGGCTTCCACCACAATCTCGTGCTGCAACAAATCGGTGCGCACTTTCGTCGGGTTGGCATCGTGCTTGTCGATTTTGTTGATCGCCACGATCATCGGCACATTCGCCGCTTTCGCATGCTTGATCGCCTCAACCGTCTGCGGCATCACGGCGTCATCCGCCGCCACCACCAGCACCACAATATCCGTCACCTGTGCGCCGCGCTGGCGCATCGATGTAAACGCCGCGTGGCCGGGGGTATCCAGAAACGTCAGCTTCGCGCCCACATCTGTGGTCACCTGATAAGCACCGATATGCTGGGTGATACCGCCCGCTTCGCCCGTGACCACAGACGTTTTCCGAATGGCATCCAGAAGCGAGGTCTTGCCGTGGTCAACATGGCCCATGATCGTCACGATCGGCGGCCGCGTGAACAGATTTTCATCCGTATCTGTAACTGAATCAATCACTTGTTCCACATCGGCGTCAGATACCCGCACCGCTTTATGGCCAAATTCTTCGATCACCAGTTCGGCAGTATCGGCGTCGATGGCTTGGTTCATCGTCACCATCATGCCCATTTTCATCAGGCTTTTGACAACGTCCGCCGCGCGCTCGGTCATCCGGTTTGCCAGTTCCTGAACCACAATGGTTTCTGGCAACTGCACATCGCGGAACTGCTTTTCAGGCTTGTTAAACCCAAGCGCCTTTTGCCGCGCCTTTTCCTGCTTGCGCTTCATCGCAGCCATGCTGCGCGTACGCCCGCCTTCACCGGCCAAGGCATCATTCAGCGTCAGCTTGCCGGTGCGGCGCGCATCATCAACCTTGGCTTTGGCGTTGCGATCCCGGTCATCGCCGCGCGGCTCGCGCTCGCGGTCGGTCTTGCGCGGGCCAAGGGCTGGCTTAAGCGACGCGGGGCCACGAATATTGTCATCCACAGCGGGGGCTGCCGGGGCGGCAGCGCCTGCCTTTGTCGGGGTCGCTGCCGGGGCAGTTCGACGCGTGGTGCCAAGCACATCGGCACGGCGCGCATCTGCTTGCGCGATCTTTGCAGCGGCTTCCTCACGCGCCGCACGTTCGGCCTCGGCTGCCTTGATCTTGGCGGCCTCGACACGTTCGCGCTCTTCGCGGTCTTTGGTTTCTATCTCTTCACGACGTTTCGCGCGGTCTTCTTCGCGCAGCTTGTCGTCGGCCGCGCGCTTGATTGCATCATCCGCTTCGCGCGCTTTTGCAGCCCGCAACGCCGCCATACGGCGTTCCATTTCCGCATCGGAAATACCCGCTGGCCGCTTGGACGGATCGCCCAAATGCGTAGCCGTGCCACTTGTGGCCCCCGGCGTGCCAGGCTTCACCGGCACCACAACGCGCTTGCGTTTGGTTTCCACCACCACACTTTTCGTGCGGCCATGGCTGAAGCTTTGCTTCACCTGTCCGGGACGAGGTGCAGTGCCGCCACCAAGGCCAAGGGGCTTTTTGCCGTCTGTATCACTCATGCGTCTAGTTCATCCTTTTGGGCGGTCAAACCGCCTGGCGGCTCGCGCAAACCTGCAAGCCGTGCCGCTTCCTCTATAACACGTGACGTGAGTCCGCCAGACGAAAGCGCAACGTGTATCGCACGATCGCGCCCGAAAGCCAAACCCAATTCCTGTGCCGTTAAACAGCCGATAAGGCTGTTCTTTCCTTCGGGGGCGCGCAGCTTGGTTTTGCCACGCGCGGAGCCGTCTGATGCCTGGATCAAAACCCGTGCCTGACCCTTGGTCAGCAGGTCTTTCACCTTTTCATATCCGCTCAAAGCAGACCCCGATTTGCGCGACAGGCTGATCAGATCAATCACCCGCCGCAACAGCTGCGCTTCGATCAAATCGGCCAAGCCTTCCGGTACCTTTACCGGCTGGCGCGCGGCGCGGGCAAACAGCCCCTTCTTCGCGGCCTTTTCAATCGAAGGACGACTCGCTTCGACATAGAAACCCCGGCCCGGCAGGCGGCCCAGAACATCTGGCACCACCTCGCCCTCCGGCCCCACCCCAAAGCGGATCAATCCGCCCTTGGGCTGGCTTTCCCCCGTCACGATGCACCGGCGTTCCGGCGCGTCTTTCAGGTCTTCTTTGCCACCGCGCGTCAACTCTGGTTGTGCCCGAGGTCTGAAATCAGACCTCGGCCTCCTCTTCTTCGTCGGCTGCTGGTTGCGGCAGGTCTGCCACATCCACCCAGCCCAACATTACCCGTGCCGTCATCACCAGATGCTGCGCCTCCTCAAGGCTCACATCAAACTGCTCCAGCACGCCTTCATCCTTGACGCGCGCACCGTTGACCGTGGTCCAACCGCCCGCCAGTTCCCAATCGGCACAGGTGGCAAAATCTTCTAGCGTCTTGATGTCGTCCTTCGCCAGTGCTTCCAGCATTTGCGGCGTCAGACCTTCGAAATTCACAAGGCTGTCTTCCACGCCTAGCGCACGTGCGCTCTCCATCGCCTTGATGTTGGCCGCTTCCAGATAATCCTTGGCGCGGGCCTGCAATTCGCTGTCTGTGCCTTCATCGAACCCGTCGATCGACAGCAATTCGTCGGTGTCCACATAGGCCACTTCTTCAAGGTTCGAGAACCCTTCCGATACCAGCAACTGCGCCATCATCTCGTCGATATCCAGCGTGTCCATGAATAGCTTGGTGCGTTCGGTAAATTCGGCCTGACGGCGTGCCGATTCGTCGGATTCGGTGACGATGTCAATATCAAGCCCGGTCAACTGGCTCGCCAAACGCACGTTTTGCCCACGGCGACCAATGGCGAGGCTTAGCTGCTCATCCGGCACCACAACTTCGATCTTGCCCGCATCATCGTCGATCACAACCTTGCTAACTTCGGCTGGTTGCAGCGCGTTCACAAGGAACGTCGCCTGATCCTGATTCCACGGAATAATGTCGATCTTTTCGCCCTGCAATTCGTTCACCACGGCCTGCACACGGCTGCCGCGCATACCGACGCAAGCCCCAACCGGATCAATCGAGTTGTCATAGGAAATCACCGCAATCTTCGCGCGCGAACCGGGGTCGCGGGCGACAGCCTTGATCTCAATGATGCCATCGTAAATTTCCGGCACTTCCATCTTGAACAGTTCCGCCATGAACTGCGGGTCGGTCCGCGACAGGAACACCTGCGGCCCGCGGGCCTCGCGGCGCACGTCCTTGATATAGGCGCGGATACGGTCGTTCGGGCGGTACGACTCGCGGCCGATCTTTTCGTTCCGGCGCAGAATCGCTTCGCCCCGGCCAATATCCACGATGATATTGCCATATTCTTCGCGCTTGACCTGACCGTTGATGATCGTGCCCTTGCGGTCCTTGAATTCTTCGAACTGACGGTCGCGTTCCGCTTCGCGCACCTTCTGCAAGATCACCTGCTTGGCCGACTGCGCGGCAATCCGGCCCAGATCAACGGGGGGCACTTCGTCAATAATCTCATCACCCACCTTGGGATCAGCCAGATGAACCTTCGCCTCTTTCACGGTCATCTGCGCGTGATGGTTTTCCATCAATTCGTCTTCAACCACGGTCCGCACGCGGGCAAATGCCGCCCGCCCGGTCTTGCGATCAATCTTCACCCGAATGTCCAGTTCCGACCCGTAGCGCGACTTGGCGGCACGAGCGAGGGATTCCTCCATCGCCTCGATCACCAGTTCGGGGTCGATCATCTTTTCCCGTGCAACCGCCTCGGCAGTTTGCAACAGTTCCAGCTGGTTCGCAGAAGTAATCGCCATAGTATCCTCCGGTCGTTTTAGTGTTTGGTGTCAGGGGTCACGGCCTCGTCGCCGTCCCCTTCACTTGTTTCAATCTCGTCAAAATCGGCCTCGTCAAACGTGCCGCTTGCTTTGCGCTGCTTTAGCATTTCCGCAATCAGATCATCGGTCAGCACCAGTTTCGCATCCGACAGCCATTCAAACTGCAACCCGATGGTCACGGCCTCTGCGCCTTCTTCCAGCTCGATCAGCACCTCTTCGCCTTCAACGCCGGCCAACATGCCCTTAAAGCGCCGCCGCCCATCGATCAGTTCGGTTGTCTCGATCCGGGCTTCATAGCCCTTCCACATCTCAAAATCCTTCAACCGCGTCAGCGGCCGGTCAATGCCGGGGGACGACACTTCAAGGATATACTGATCCTCAACCGGGTCTTCGACATCCAGCACCACCGAAACGGCGGTCGAAATCTTTGCGCAGTCTTCAACGATAATCCCGCCCTCAGGCCGGTCCGCCATGATCTGCAACGTCCGCGTCTTGCCGCCCATCAACCGAATGCGCACCAATTCAAACCCCAAGCCTTCAATGGCCGGGGTCACAATCTCGGCCAAGCGCCGGTCAATAGCGGTTTTCGCAATCAGGTCTGACATGATAGTTCCAAAAACAAAAAACGGGCCAACAGGCCCGCGCGTTAAGGTCGGTAGCTTCGGGTGTGGACGCCGAAACCGCTGTTGAAAGACATATAGGCTCGTGGCCGAAACAAAGCAAGGGGCGCTCGCGGGGCGCGCAAAGTTTGGCCCACTTGGACAAGACCCTCGTTTGCGTTAACACTTGCTGAACCGTCACCCAAAGGTGCCCACCCCCGTGTCATTGCCACCAAAAACGCCCCCCAAACGCACCCTCACCCTGCGCGATGTGTCAGAGGCCTCGGGCGTCAGCGAAATGACCGTCAGCCGCGTGCTCCGCTCCCGTGGCGATGTCTCTGCCGCCACCCGCGACCGTGTGCTTGAGGCTGCCCGCACCCTTGGCTATGTCCCCAACAAAATCGCAGGCGCGCTTGCCAGCAGCCGCGTCAACCTTGTGGCCGTCATCATCCCGTCGCTGTCGAACATGGTGTTCCCCGAGGTGATGGCAGGTATCTCCGCCACGCTCGATTCCACCGGCCTGCAGCCCGTCGTCGGTGTGACCAACTATTCCCCAGACCGCGAAGAAACCGTGCTTTACGAAATGCTGTCATGGCGGCCATCGGGTGTCATCATCGCCGGGTTGGAACATACGCCAGCGGCGCAGGCCATGCTGCAAAACGCAGGCATCCCGATTGTCGAGATCATGGATATCGACGGCACCCCCGTCGATAGTGCTGTCGGCATTTCCCATCGCCGCGCGGGCCGCCAGATGGCCGAAGCGATCATCGCTGCAGGCTACCGCAAGATCGCCTTCCTTGGCACCATGATGCCGCACGATCACCGCGCCCGCAAACGGCTGGAGGGGTTTGAGGAAGCCCTTTCAAAAGCCGGCATCGCCCTCGCGGACCGCGAGTTTTACAACGGCGGCTCTGCCCTGCTGAAAGGCCGCGAAATGACAGCCGCCGTTCTATCACGCACTCCGGATGTCGATTTCCTATATTATTCCAATGACATGATCGGCGCGGGCGGATTGCTCTACTGCCTGCACCAAGGCCTCGATATCCCCGGCAAAATCGGGCTTGCGGCCTTTAACGGCGTTGAACTGCTCGATGGCCTGCCGCGCCAACTGGCAACCATGGATGCCTGCCGATACGAAATCGGCTGCCGCGCCGCGCAGATCATCGCAGACGGCGGAGCGGGCGAGATCACTGAATTGACCCCCACCCTGCAACACGGCGATACCATCCGCCGCTGACCCCCGGAGCCCTCCACCAATGTTTATCCCCTCAGCCCTGCTGGCCGACCTGATCGCCGCCCTGCCGTTGGACGACCGTATCGAAATTGTTGATGTTGGCGCATCAAACGTGTCAGACAAGGAACTGCCATCCTACGATAGCCTTCTTGCAAATGGTCTTGGCCGACTTACCGGGTTTGAACCCAATCCGGCAGAATTGGAAAAGCTGGAAACTTCTGATGCGCGACGCTATCTTCCCTACGCCATTGGCACAGGAACTGCCGTGCCGTTTCACATCACCCAAAGTCCGGGTTTCTGTTCTACCCTGAAACCCAACACGGCCCTTAACGCCGCAATCCATTCCTTCGGCCCGCTGACCGAAGTCCTCTCGGTCGAAAAAATGAAAACCCGGCGCTTGGATGATCTTGATGAAATCACACGCGTTGATTTCCTGAAAATAGATATTCAAGGCGGCGAAGTTGCCGCCTTCAAAGGCGGAGCTGCCAGATTGGCAAACCTGCTCTGCGTGCAGACCGAAGTGGCCTTCGTGCCGATTTATGAAAATCAACCGCTGTTCGCGCAGCAAGACGAAATTTTGCAATCCTTTGGCCTGCGATTTTTCGGCATGTCCTCGGTCCACCGCTATGCTTACGCAGGTGCCTCCCGCCCCATCCGCAAACGGTCGCGGCGCATGGATATTGGCCAATGGGTCGATGCCGATGCGGTGTATCTGCGCGATTTTCTCACATGGGATAGCCTGCCGCTGACAGAGCTAAAACGCCTGTTTTTCATTGTCTTGACCAGCTTTTCCGCCGCCAGCGCCGCCATGCGGCTTGGGCAGTTGCTGGTCGATGGCGGGGCCCTCACTCCGGCGCTGCTGGCACAACTAGAGCAAAGCCTTACTGCCTAATTGCCGCACGCAGCTTTCGGCAAAGGCAATCAGGTTACGCTCCAATAGCGCCGTGTTGTCCGGTGTATAGCGCAGCGGCATCGCACCGGGTGCAATCACGGGATCAAGTATAACCCGCACCGCAACATCAACGGCATAGGTAAGCGCCACATTGTGCACATCCGCATCGGAAATCGCATCCCCAGCTAAAATCCGATCTGCCAATTCTCGCCAATGACTCGCCTCATTCTTTGTCGGCCCATCGCGCAGGCGCAAATTCCAAGACCCGATCAACACCTTAGAAATCAGTTGTTCGCGTGACCGCACGGGAAAATGCGCCAACTTCAACGCTCTGTCCGATAAGAACTGAACCCGCGCACCCGCAATCAAACTGTGATTGCCCGCCCCCACCTGCGCCCGGCCAACCAAAACGCGAGGGACAGTAATCTTCCCCTGTTTCAATACCTCGCGCTTGCGTCGCTGCGTGATCCGCGCAATCGGGTTTCGCTCAGCCTGGTCATCCTCTGGGCATGGAACGTAACTCATCCATTCCATTTGCACCGGAATGTCACAGGCAAGCAGCGTGTCGCGAAAATAGTCGCGGTCCGCCCGGATGAATTCATCGGCATCCAGCAACACAATGTGCGCCGCATCCATTCGCCCTGCCAGATCGGGCAGCATTTCATTTGTTATTGCCTGCTGTCCATGGCCCGCACGCAAGTCAACAGACCAGCTTAACCGCCCGCCCAATTCAGTCTCTAATGCTGCCAAAATCCCCGGCGTCGCATCGGCGCTGTCATTGTCCACCACATGCAAATGGTCCAGAAACCCAAGATTGTGCCGCACCATCGCCTCGACGATATCCGCCTCGTTCTTGACAATGCTTAGGCCCACAATTTTGGTCCCCGATGGCATACGAGGCCCCCCTTGATGCAAGGGTCAACTTGGTTCGGGCAAGTTACAGTGTCAATTGGTCATGCGGCAAAACGGCCTCAAACAGCACCTCGCGCCTTTTTCTGTTCAAAAATATCCCCGCAGGAGGCATCCCGCGCCGGCCAGAAATCCAGCGTCAAATCGTTAAGAACCCCCTAATAGAAACGACGAAACATAGGAATATCAATGCCCTAAAATCCGTAACACGCGCGTTACGCAACCAACCTGCCGCGCTCAAAACCCAAAATCAAACCCTCCACAATCCGCCCTTCCGGCTGATCTTCCCCAAAATCAACCTCCGCAAATCCCTCCGTCCGCCCCATCCTCGGACCTTCCATCAAAACCTGATGAACCCGCCCGACCTGACCCTCCAGATGAACTCTCAAAGCCTCGTCTCCCGCAGCTCTCAATCTTGCCGCCCGGTCCTTGATCTGGGGCCCCCGAACCTGCGGCATCCGCGCCGCCGGGGTGCCCTTTCGCGGCGAAAACGGGAAAACATGCAAAAACGTCAGCCCGCAATCCTTGATCAAACGAAGCGAGTTTTCAAACATCGCCTCCGTTTCCGTCGGAAACCCCGCAATGATATCCGCCCCGAACACCATCTCTGGCCGCAGTTTCCGCGCGTCCTCACAAAACCGGATCGCATCGTCGCGCAAATGCCGCCGCTTCATCCTTTTCAGGATCATGTCATCCCCCGCCTGCAACGACAGATGAAGATGCGGCATCAGACGGCTCTCGCCCGCGATGGCCCCCATCAAGGCCTCGTCCACCTCGATGCTGTCGATCGACGATATCCGCAGCCGCGCCAGATCCGGCACCAGCCGCAAAATCCGCATCACCAAATCGCCCAACCTCGGCCCGCCCGGCAAATCCGCGCCCCAGCTTGTCAGGTCCACCCCGGTCAGCACAACCTCAAGGAACCCCTTGTCAACCAACCGCTTGATCTGATCCACCACCACACCCGCCGGCACCGACCGCGAATTGCCACGCCCGAACGGAATAATGCAAAAGGTGCAGCGATGATCGCAGCCGTTTTGTACCTGAACATAGGCCCGGTGCCGCCCGAAGCCGTCAATCAGATGCCCCGCCGTTTCCCGGACTGACATGATATCATCGACCTGCACCCGTTCGGTCGCACCAATCAGATCCGGCACCGCCAACCCGGCCCAGGTTTCCGCCTGCATCTTTTCGGTATTACCGATCACCCGGCTGACCTCGGGCATCGCGGCAAAAGTCTCCGGTTCGGTCTGCGCCGCACATCCCGTCACGATCAACGTCGCGTCCGGGTTTTCCCGCCGCAGCCGCCGGATTTCCTGTTTGGCCTTGCGAACCGCCTCAGCCGTCACAGCACAGGTATTCACGATCACCGTGTTTTGCAGCCCGGCTGCCGCCGCCAATTCCTTCATCGCCTCGGATTCGTAGGCATTCAGGCGGCAGCCCAAAGTCGCAAAAACCGGGGCGTTCATCTGTGGGCCGCCACAAATTCAGCAGTCAATACGCCATCAAAACTATGCGCCACCGGTCCGGTCAACCAGACACCGTCGTCGCGCCAATCCACCTCCAGCAACCCGCCATCCACATCAATCTGCACAGACCGGCCTGCCAACCCACGCAGATGCGCCGCGACAGCCGCCGCGCAAACCCCCGACCCGCAGGCCAGCGTCACGCCTGCCCCCCGCTCCCACACCCGCATGCGCATACGGTCTGGCCCGGTTACTGTCACAAATTCGACATTCGTGCGCTGCGGAAACAACGGATCATTTTCCACCAATGGGCCCAGTCGCACAAGATCGACACCTTCCGCTTCCGGCACAAAGAACACGGCGTGCGGATTGCCCATTCCAACTGCTGTGGGGTTGCCCGCCAAGGGCAAGGAAAGTGTATCAAGCGCGCTTGCCAAAGGGATCTCGTCCCAATTCAATTGCGGATGGCCCATGTTGACGCTGACCAACCCATCAGCCCGGCGGGTGGCGGACAAATCGCCGCGCGCGGTCACCAGCCCAACCGAGGTCTTGCCAAGTTCGCGCATCACATGATCAGCAACACAGCGCGTGGCATTTCCGCAAGCCGCAGCAACGCTGCCATCACTGTTCCAGAATTCCAGCGCAAAATCGGCGTTTGCGTGATCCAGAATTTCCGCCAGCTGATCAAACCCGACACCGCGATGCCTGTCGCCAATTGCGCGCGCCAGGCCAGCCGTCATCACCGCCCCGCGCCCACGCGAATCGATTACCACGAAATCATTGCCCAGCCCGTGCATTTTCATGAAGGGCAAGCCGGTGGCGCTGCGTCTTTCCATCATCGCCCGCCTATACCCCGCTTGCAGAGTTTTTGCCAGACCGCCTTGTATTTACCTGATTTCGCCCTTGACCACCCCCCGTGAAGTTTCTATGCACCCCCCTTGCGTGGGCCGGTAGCTCAGTTGGTAGAGCAACTG
>JANNSG010000043.1:0-2909 GCA_031402355.1 Pseudorhodobacter sp.
GTAGGGTTGCTGTATATTTCTGGCTGTTTGGCCCCCCCAGGCAACTTCATAACACCCGGGGGATGTGCCCCTCCTTTCTTATTGTTGTGGCGCCGGGGCCGGGCGGCCGGGGCCCCCGCCGGGGGGGCGCGCCCCCCCCACCCCCGGGATACTTAAGCCAAAATGAAAGCGTCAGGATGAGTCTGGTTGACCTTTCTGCATCGGATCTGGCCGGCCAGATCGCCGCGCGGCGGATTGCGCCATCCGAGGTGATGGAGGCCTGTCTGGGGCGGATTGCCGCGCTGAACCCGAAAGTGAACGCCGTCGTTTCATTGCGCGACCCGGATGATCTGATGCGCGAGGCCAGTCTGGCCAATGATCTGCCTTCGAAAGGCTGGTTGCATGGCTTGCCCTTCGCCGTAAAAGATCTGGTTGCCACCATGGGCCTGCGGACAACCTATGGATCGCCCCTGTTCGCGGATCATCTGCCGCAAACCGATGACCTGTTGGCCGCAAGGCTGCGGGCTGCCGGGGCGATCTTCATCGGCAAGACCAATACGCCCGAATGGGGCCAGGGCTCCCATAGTTTCAATCCGGTGCACGGGGTCACCCGCAATCCCTATGACCTGACACTGTCGGCGGGCGGATCATCAGGCGGCGCTGCTGCCGCGCTGGCAGCCCGCATGGTGCCGGTGGCAGACGGGTCTGACATGATGGGATCTTTGCGTAATCCGGCGGCCTTTTGCAACGTTTACGGGTTTCGCCCGAGCTGGGGTCTTGTGCCCAATGATGCGCAGGGGGATACGTTTCTGGCGACACTTTCGACCGATGGTCCGATGGCGCGCACCGTCGACGATCTGGCGCGATTGTTGCAGGTGATCGCTGGCGAGACCTCCGGGGTTCCCTTTTGCAGGCCAAGCCAGCCCTTTGCCGACATGTTGACCACGGATCTGCGCGGCAAGCGGATCGGCTGGCTGGGGACCTGGGGCGGGGCCTACCAGATGGAGCCCGGCATCACCGATCTTTGCGAAACGGCGCTTCAGGTGTTTGCGGATCAAGGCGCGATAGTGGAACCGCTGGCACCGCCATTTTCTGCCGCCGAGCTTTGGGACGCCTGGACCACCTTGCGCGCCATGTTGAACGCCGGATCAAAACGTCACCTGTTCGATGACCCTGACCTGCGGGCGCAGACCAAGCCCGAAACGATCTGGGAGGTCGAACAGGGACTTGCGCTGTCGGCAGAGGCTGTTCATGCCGCATCGGTGATCCGGTCGCGCTGGTATGCCTGCGCGGCGCAGCTGTTTCAGACCTATGATGCGCTGATCCTTCCTTCGGCGCAGGTCTGGCCGTTTCCAGCTGACTGGCGCTGGCCGCAAGACATCAACGGGCAGCGGATGGACACCTACCACCGTTGGATGGAAGTGGTTATTCCGGTCAGCCTGGCAGGCCTGCCCGCGATCGCGCTGCCCGCCGGGTTTGGGGCCAATGGCTTGCCGATGGGGTTGCAGATGTTCGGGCCGACCGGTGCCGATGCACGCATTCTGGCGATGGGACAGGCTTACCATCTGGCAACGGACTGGCCGGGCAAACGCCCCCCCGCGCTGTGATCAGCGGGAAGACAGGGCAGCGATCCGGTCTGTGACGGTCGCTGATAGCGGCCCTTCCCGAGGTGCGTCGCGCAGCTTGGTCAGCATCTCTGCGCCCGGGCGTCCGCGCGCGCGGCCCTGCCAGCTTAATGATCGCAAGATGGCTTGCGCAGGCGCTGGCAACAGACCGGGAATGGGTTGGCGCGTCAGCGTGGCCCAAACCCCCGCCCAGCAGCGCCCGACCGACCAGGGATTGTAGCCGCCTCCGCCCAGGACCAGCAAGCGAGGGGCAAAATCCCGCAACGCCGCAACCACGCCCCAATGGGCATTGTTCGACAACGTCAGTCGCGACAGCGGGTCCTCGGCCAGCGCGTCCGCCCCGCATTGCAAGATCACAACTTCTGGCGCAAAAGCATCCAACTTCGGCAGCATCAATTGCTGCAGGACGGCACGCATTTCCGTGTCGTTGAAGCCGGGCGGCACCGGCAGATTATAGCAGTTGCCAACGCCTGCATCCGTCAGCGCCCCGGTATGCGGCCAACGGTCCTGTTCATGCACCGAGATCATCAGGATGTCAGGATCGCTGGCAAAGGCATGTTCCACGCCATCGGGATGATGTGCATCAATATCGACATAGGCAATGCGTCGCACCCCGGCCCTGCGAAGGGTCAGAATGCCCAGCACGGGATCGTTCAGATAGCAAAAGCCATTGGCATAGCCGGGCATGCCGTGATGCGTCCCACCGCCGGGTACGTAGATGGCGCCCTGACCCTGCGCCAGAAGTTCCGCCGCAAGCATCACCCCACCCGCCCCGGTGGCAGGCCTTCGATACATCTGCGCGAACACCGGGTTCGACAGCGTTCCAAGCCTGAACTGACGGCTTACCTTGCCATCAACCTTGCCATCACGTTCTGCCGTGATCAGCGCGGCAATATACTCAGGTTCGTGCCAAACGGTCAAAGCCGCTGGTTTTGCCCTTGGGCTGGTTCTGTAGGCCACAGTCGGTAGCCAGTCCAGGGCGCGCACCAAATCCATCACGGTAGACACGCGCGGCACAGCAAGCGGATGACCCGCGCCGTAACTTGATCCCCGATACACCTGCGAGCCGATAAAGATCGGTCCTTTGTACCGGGCGGCCGCGTCTTTCACTGCAAAAGCGCCTCGATCCGGTCGGTGATCGATGCAGAGACCGGCCTCGGCCCGGATCCCCAGGTCGCAACCGGATGACCCTGACCGTCGAGCAAAATCTTGTTGAAATTCCAGCCTGGTTCGAACCCGGTCTGTTCCTTGACCCAGGCATAAAACGGATGCGCCTGCGCCCCTGTCACCGGAGTGATTGTTGTC
>JANNSG010000044.1:0-26260 GCA_031402355.1 Pseudorhodobacter sp.
CCCGTCCGACAAGAACGGCTTTGATCTGGTCGAACGGTTGGAAGAACGCCTTGGCCGCCCCGAGGCGCCGCGCTATGCACTGTCTTTCGTCATTCAGACCAATCCCATCGGCGTTGGCATCACGCCCGAAAACGCGATCACGAGGTTCAATCTGACCGGCAGCATCGACTGGGGCCTGACAGACAGCACAACGGGCACCCGCCTGACTGGCGGCAAAGTTCAAAGCTTCACCTCATATTCTGCCACCGGATCAACCGTCGCGGGCCTTGCGGCAGAACAGGATGCGGCCTTTCGCCTGATGCGCCTGCTGGCGGATCAGATCGTGACCCGTTTGATCGCCACTTCGGGGGAGTGGGCGCAGTCATGAGGGCGGCTACATGATTCTGCGCGGGGCAGAGGCGTCACGTTATTTCGCCAAGCCCGACCCCTCGCGCGCGGGCTTGCTGATTTTCGGCGCTGATCCAATGCGCGTGGCCTTGAAACGACAAGACGTGATCGCAGCGCTGATCGGACCGGACGGCGAGGGTGAAATGCGCCTGACCCGCATTGCTGCCGCCGATCTGCGCAAAGACCCGGCCTTGTTACTGGACGCTCTGAAAGCACAGGGGTTCTTCCCCGGCCCCCGCGTGGCCTTGCTGGAAGATGCCACCGATGTGCTGATGCCACTCGTTGAGGCGACGCTGAAAGACTGGCGGCCCGGTGATGCGGTATTGATCGTCACGGCAGGTGGGCTGACTGGCAAATCTACCCTGAAAAAGCTGTTCGAGACGCGCCCCGATGTCTATTCAGCGGGCCTATATGACGATCCGCCGACGCGCGAAGAAATTGAGGCGAGCCTGAAAAAAGCAGGGCTTACGTCAATAGACCGCGATGCTATGGCTGACCTTACCACCCTGTCCCGCGCGATTGATCCTGGCGATTTTCGCCAGACGTTGGAAAAGATCGCGCTGTATAAATGGGGCGATGCGACGCCACTTTCCCCCGCCGAAGTGGCCATGCTGGCCCCCGCGACGATCGAGGCTGAACTGGACGATCTGCTGAACGCCGTGGCTGACGGGCGGAATGCCGCCATCGCCCCCCTGCTGCGCCGATTGGAAGGCCAGGGCGTCACCGCCGTGGGCCTGTGCATCGGTGCGCTCAGGCATTTCCGCTCGCTGCATTCCGCGTCGGCTGATCCCGGCGGCCCCGCCTCCGGCCTTGCCCGCGCGCGCCCTCCCGTCTTTGGCCCGCGCCGCGACATCATGCTGCGGCAAGCTTCCGGCTGGGGCCTGCGCGCTCTGGAACAGGCGCTGGCGCTGTTGGTGGAAACTGATCTGACGCTGCGATCCACCTCGCGCGCGCCCACAATGGCAGTGATGGAACGCGCGTTGATCCGGCTGTCGATGATGCGCCGCTGAACCCGAAGGATGCACCAATGACCGCTTATGCCGATCTGCACCACGCCTGCGCCGACGAAGGCAGCATCCTGTTCACCATCACCGTGCTGGACCCCGCGCGTGATTTGTGCTGGCGCGCCTATACGTCGCATCCTGTGGAATATGCCGTGCAAGGCACCAAACCACTGACGCATGATGCGTGGCACGCCCAAGTGATCACCCGCCGCGAAACCTTTGTCGCCAACACCCCGGCGGCGTTCGAGAAAGTGTTTTTCGATCATGCCCTGATTACATCACTTGGGCTTGGATCAGCGGTGAATATCCCGGTAGCCGATGACAAAGGGCAGGTTCTTGCCACGGTGAACCTGCTGGCCGAGGCAGGTCATTTCACGGCTGCCAAACTGGCCGCGTATCATGTGTTGGTGTTGGAACATCAGGTTGGCATTTTGCATGAGCTTTCGCATGCCTAGCAGGGTGTCGAATCCCAAAAGCGAGTTTCTCAGGTCAGGTCGCCTTTGGCTGCGCGGGGCCTTGTCGGAGACAGACCTGCAGGCGCTCGACAGCGCGCTGCCACCTGTTGATCAACCCGGCAAACGTCTCAGCATCCACGCGACCTTTGGCAGGTCTAACCCTCTGACCGCGCTGATAAACCAAGTTTTTCCAAAGCAAAGCGCGGTGCGCGTGGTGGCATTTAATAAATCAGATACTGCAAACTGGGGGGTGCCGTGGCACCAAGATCGGGTTATCGCAGTGAAAGCACGGCATGATCTGCCTACATTTTCCAACTGGTCGCACAAAGCTGGGATCTGGCACTGCGAGCCGCCGGTTGATGTTTTGTCTGAAATGCTGTTCGTCCGGGTTCACCTTGACCCGAATGATGCCACTTCCGGCCCGATGGAAATCGCTGTTGGCAGTCATAACTCTGGCTTGGTCTTATCATCTGCGGCCGCTGAAACTGCGTTAGCATACCCTGTGGAAACATGTTTGGCCGAACGTGGTGATGTTCTTATCCTTCATATGCTGACGCTGCATCGCTCCTCGCCTGCAAAGAACGCCACAACCCGTCGCACGCTGCGCGTTGATTTCAGCGCCGAAAGCCTTCCCCCACCACTGGAATGGGCGGATTAGCGACCGATGGCCTTCACCCTTCGACAGCTTCAGTTTTTCATCGCAGCAGCCGAACATGGGTCTGTTTCCGGTGCCGCGCGCGCACTTTCCATTTCGCAATCCTCGGTCACAGAGGCCATCCGCGCGCTGGAAGATGATCTGGGCGTCACCCTGTTTGACCGTCAGGCGCGGGGCATTGATATTACCCACAAAGGATCGGCCTTCCTGCGCCATGCACGCCAGATACTGGCCGATGTGGCAACAGCCCGCACGACGTTTCAAAATGATGCCGAAACCGCCACTGGGAGGCTGTCGCTGGGGGTGACGTCACTGGTAGCGGGTTACGTTCTGTCCGATATTCTGTCGCGCTTTCGCCGCGCTTTCCCGCAGGTTGAACTGAATGTGATTGAGGATAATGGCGATTACCTGCAGCACCTGCTGATCGGCGGCGAACTGGACGTGGCGGTGCTGCTGACATCGTCGGTCAAAGACCGCATGGCGCTGCATGTCGAAACCCTGCTGGTGTCGCCCTACCGGCTGTGGCTGCCGCTCGCGCATCCGCTGGCGCAACAGGAATCCATCGCGCTCGATGAACTGGCAGGCCAACCCCTGATACAGCTGATGGTGGATGAAATCGAGGAATCCACCCGCCGCTTGATGGCCGCCCTTGCCGTCAAACCCCAGATCGCCTTTCGCACACGGTCCGTCGAGGCGGTCCGGTCACTGGTGGCAACAGGTGCTGGCCTCGCCATTCTGCCATCCCTTGTGTATCGCCCTTGGTCCCTCGAAGGAGACCGCATTGAAATTCGCGACGTGTCAGGCGATTTGCCTTCCGTGCAGGTTGGCCTTGCTTGGCGTCGCGGCGCGCCCTTGGCCCCGCCTGCGCTGAATTTCATCCGCTCGGCGCAATCTGCCATCTCCGCGCGCTAAAGCGACTTTTCTTCGCTAAAATACTCCCGCCGGAGGCAAGCATCGGCCAAAAGCACAGTTTGGGTCAACTATCGGAAAAACCGATACACCCCTTCTGCGTTTTGATATTGCGAAACTCTGCCACTCACTTACGATTGCCCCAAGTCCGGAAAACCGGCGGCTTTGCTATGGGTGCAGAGCGCAAACTTCAGGGAGCTAATAATGAACACATTGAAACTGCTGGGCACTACCGGCCTTTGCGCGCTGATCGGCTTGACCCCCGCTTTCGCGCAGATGACCGAGGTCGGTGCCTCAGAAGGCCAGCTGAATATCGTCGCTTGGGCGGGCTATATTGAACGCGGCGAAACCGACAAGGCATTTGATTGGGCCACCAAGTTCGAGGCGGAGTCTGGCTGCAAGATCAATGTCAAAACCGCCAATACATCCGACGAAATGGTTGCCCTGATGAACGAGGGCGGCTTTGATATGGTCACGGCATCAGGCGATGCCAGCCTGCGGCTGATCGCGGGCAAGCGTGTGCAGCCGGTCAACATTGATCTGATCCCGTCGTGGGCCGCGGTCGATGACCGTCTGAAAGATGCCGCCTGGCATACGGTTGACGGTGTGCATTACGGTGTGCCCTACATGTCAGGCTCGAACGTGCTGATGTACAACACCGAGGTTTTCGGCGCCACGCCGCCCACATCTTGGAGCGTGGTATTTGAAGAACAAAATCTTCCCGATGGCAAATCCAACAAGGGCCGTGTTCAGGCCTATGACGGCCCCATTCACATCGCGGATGCTGCGCTTTACCTGATGACGAAGAAGCCGGAACTTGGCATCACCAGCCCGTATGAGCTGAACGAAGACCAATATAAGGCCGCCCTTGATCTGCTGCGCCAGCAACGCCAGTTGGTGTCGCGCTATTGGCATGATGCGTTCATCCAGATCGACGACTTCACCAACGAAGGCATTGCTGCCTCCGGGTCATGGGAATTCATGGCGAATGTTTTGCAGGGGTCAGGCCAGAAAGTGGATACGGTTATCCCGGTCGAAGGGGTGACAGGCTGGGCCGACACATCGATGATCGCAGCGGATGCTGTAAACGTGAACTGCGCCTATAAATGGATGGAACATTCCCTGTCCTCGAACCTGCAATCGGACCTTTCGGTGTGGTTCGGCGGCATCCCGGTGGTTCCAGCGGCCTGTTCGAACGGATCGGGTATGCAGACACCTGAAGGCTGCGTTGGCAACCAAAGCGAAAACTTCGACAAGATCCGCTTCTGGAAAACCCCAACCAGCAAATGCGAACAGGGCGAATGTGTGCCCTATTATCGCTGGGTGTCGGATTACATCGGCGTCATCGGCGGACGCTAACACCACCTCGTAGGGTGCGCATTTATTGCGCACCTTTTTCCTAAATCGGTGCGGTGCGCAATAAATGCGCACCCTACGATTGTTGTTGGATAGACCAAATGACCCCCGCCGTCACCTTCGAAGCCGTCTCGCGCCATTTCGGGTCTGTCCACGCCGTGGACGGTGTTGATCTGACCATTGCGGAAGGGTCGTTCTTTGCCATGTTGGGCCCGTCAGGATCCGGCAAAACCACCTGCCTGCGGCTGATCTCTGGATTTGAGAAGCCAACCAGTGGCGTGATCCGCATCTTCGGCGATGATGTGTCAAACACCCCGCCGCATTTGCGCAATGTGAATACCGTTTTTCAAGATTACGCGCTGTTTCCGCATATGAATGTGCGGGACAATGTGGCCTACGGGCTGATGGTCAAAGGGGTTGGCCGCGCCCAGCGCTACGGCAAAGCCGATGAAATGCTGGCTTTGGTCAAGCTGGATGCTTACGGCGACCGCAAGCCATCGCAACTGTCGGGCGGTCAGCGCCAGCGCGTGGCGCTTGCCCGTGCTTTGGTCAACGAGCCGCGCGTCTTGCTGCTGGACGAACCGCTTGGCGCGCTGGATCTGAAACTGCGCGAGGCGATGCAGGACGAATTGAAAACCCTGCAACAGCGGCTTAGCATTACCTTTGTTTTCGTCACCCATGATCAAGGCGAAGCCCTGTCGATGGCCGATAGCTTGGCCGTGTTCAATGACGGCAAGATCGCCCAAATCGGCACGCCAGCCGAGGTTTACGCCAAGCCCCGTACAAGGTTTGTCGCCGATTTTGTTGGATCAAGTAACGTGCTGCCGCCAGAGGTTACCCAAAGCCTCGGCGGGCCGGCCAAATGGTCCAGCCTGCGGCCAGAGGCGTTGCGCTTGACCGCCGCGGGTGGCGCGCTGCTGTCCGGCCCGGTCACCAGCTTGCGCTATCTGGGGGTAGGCCACCGCATCACCATCGCCGCCCCCGGCGGGGCCGAAGTGGCAGCCATCATCCCCGCAGGACAAGCAGTACCAGAAGCGGGTCAAACGGTGGGCCTGACTTTTGACCCAAGCGCCTTGCATGTGATGGAGGGCGCATGACGCCGCTGCCAGCCATCGGTCCGAAAAATTTTCGGCAAGAATTTTTCGCGCTTTGCCGGATGGTCAGATCATGACCCCCGCCATTATTCCCGAACGCGGACTGGCAGACCGTTTGACCGGCGTCTTCTGGCGCAGGCCGAACCTGTTGCTGGCTTTGCTGATCGCGCCACCGTTGATCTGGCTGGGGGTGGTTTATGTCGGCTCGCTTTTGGCGCTGCTGCTTCAAAGCTTCTATGCGATTGACGAATTTTCCGGCCTCGTGGTGCCGGAATTCACGCTCAAGACCTACGCCGAACTGTTCCGCCCGCAGAATTTTGACATCATCTGGCGCACGCTTTTGATGTCGGCCCTTGTCACCCTTGCCTCGGCAGTCATCGCCTTCCCCATCGCCTATTTCGCGGCCCGCTATGCCAAGGGCCGCTGGAAAGCGGTGTTTTATCTGGGCGTTATGCTGCCTTTGTGGTCAAGCTACCTTGTCAAAGTCTACGCATGGAAACTGATCCTCGCCAAGGAAGGCATCGTGACCTGGGCCGCTGAAAGCATCGGCGCTGGCTTTGTGATTGACGCCATCCTCGCCATCCCCGCGATTGGCGGCAATTCCCTGTCCACGTCGTATATCGGCACGTTCATAGTGTTCGTTTACGTTTGGCTGCCGTTCATGATTTTGCCGATGCAGGCGTCACTGGAACGGGTGCCGACATCCATGCTCGAGGCCTCGGCCGATCTAGGGGCAACCCGTGCGCAAACCTTTCGCACGGTGGTTTTGCCCCTCGCACTGCCGGGCGTCATCGCGGGGTCGATCTTTACCTTTTCGCTGACAATGGGTGATTACATCATCCCGCAAATCGTTGGCACATCGGCGCGCTTCATCGGTCTTGCGGTTTACCAACAACAAGGAACAGCCGGAAACTTGCCGCTGGCCGCCGCCTTTGCCGTGGTGCCGATTGTGATCATGCTGGTCTATCTGGCGATTGCCAAACGCGCGGGGGCTTTCGATGCCCTCTGATATTCGCGCCCCACTAAGCCTTAAAATCGGTGCTGGCTTGTGCCTTGCGTTCCTGCACCTGCCGATCGTCCTGATCTTTCTTTACGCCTTCACCACCGAAGATCGCAGTTACCAATTCCCGCCCCCCGGCCTGACCACGAAATGGTTCGCCGTGGCGTGGAACCGCGCCGATATCTGGCCGCCGATGGTGTTGTCGCTGCAGGTGGCGGCAATTTCCACCGCGCTCGCCCTGATCCTCGGCACGCTGGTATCCGCCGCCATGGCGCGGACCAAATTCTTTGGGCGTGAACAGATATCCCTGCTGATCCTGCTGCCCATCGCTTTGCCCGGAGTGATCACCGGCATGTCGCTGCGGTCTGCCTTCTCGATCATGGATATCCCGTTTTCCACCCTGACGATCATCCTTGGCCACGCCACCTTCTGCATCGTCATCGTCTATAACAATGCTGTCGCCCGCTTTCGCCGCCTGTCCGGCGGCGTGATGGAGGCGTCTGCCGATCTTGGTGCCAACGCCTTCCAAACCTTCCGCTATATCCTGCTGCCCAACCTCGGCTCGGCCCTGCTGGCGGGTGGCATGCTGGCCTTTGCGCTGTCGTTTGACGAAGTGATCGTCACCACCTTCACCGCAGGCCAGCAATCGACCCTGCCGATCTGGATGCTGCAGGAACTGGTGCGCCCGCGCCAACGCCCGGTCACCAATGTGGTGGCGATTGTGGTGTTCATGGCCACCATCATCCCCATTCTGTTCGCCTATTACGTCACGCGCGGCGGATCTGACACCGCAGGCGGCGGCAAATAAAGGATTGTCCGATGGACACTGCAATTTCCACATCGCTGCTGGTCGGTTCCAGCTTTGAACCCGGCACTGAGGCGCGCGAGCAAATCCTGAACCCCCGCACCGGGGCGTTGATCCTGGAGGTGCCGGAAGCCTCTACAACCCAAGTGGACCGCGCCGTAGCCGCCGCCCGCAAAGCCTTCGACCATTGGTCGCGCACAACGCCCGGTGAAAGGTCTGCAGCCCTGCTGCGCATCGCCGACCGGATTGAACGTGAGGCGCATGATTTCGCGGCCCTTGAGGCGCTGAATTGCGGTAAGCCCTTGAACCTCGCGCTGAACGACGAACTGCCTGCCGTGGTCGATTGCTACCGCTTCTTCGCAGGTGCCGTGCGCAACCAACATGGCGCGCTGTCGGGCGAATATCTGGCTGGCCATACATCCATGATACGGCGTGATGCGGTGGGTGTGATCGCGTCCATCGCCCCATGGAATTACCCGCTGATGATGATGGCGTGGAAGCTGTGTCCGGCGATTGCAGGTGGCAATACGGTGGTGTTCAAACCGTCGGAACAAACCCCGCTGACCGCACTGAAGATGGCGCAAATCTTGGCCGAAGAACTGCCCGAAGGCGTGGTATCGGTGATCACCGGGCGCGGACAAACCGTGGGCAGCTATCTGATCAACCACCCCGGCATTGATATGATATCGCTGACAGGTGATGTGGCGACCGGCAAGAAAATGCTGGATGCCGCCGCGAAATCGGTGAAACGCACGCATCTGGAACTAGGCGGCAAGGCCCCGGTGATCATCTGCGATGATGCCGATATTGCCGAAGTGGTGAACGGCATCCGCGCCTTCGGCTTTTACAACGCAGGTCAAGATTGCACCGCCGCCTGCCGCATCTATGCAGGCAAAAAGGTTTATGACCGCTTGGTATCTGATTTAAGCGCCGCCGTTGCGACCATCCAGCTTGGCAATGCCGATGATACCACTAATGAGATCGGCCCCCTGATCAGCCTGCGCCAACGCGACCGGGTTGCCAGCTTCGTCAACCGCGCCCGCGATGTTCCGCACATCGAGATTACGACAGGCGGCGAAGTGATGAAAGACGGCTACTACTATCGCCCCACCGTGGTTGCGGGTGCTTTGCAGTCCGACGAAATCGTGCGGCGAGAGGTATTCGGCCCCGTCGTTTCCATCACACCCTTCACCGACCTGGACCAAGCCGTCACATGGGCCAATGACAGCGATTACGGCCTCGCGTCATCGGTCTGGACCCGCGACATAGGCCGCGCCATGAGCACCGCCGCAAGTCTCCGCTACGGCTGCACTTGGGTGAACACGCATTTTATGCTGGTCAACGAAATGCCTCACGGCGGGTTAAAGCAGTCTGGGTATGGGAAAGATTTAAGTGGCTATGCGTTGGAGGATTATACGGTGGTGCGGCATGTGATGGTGAAGCACTGAGGGGGCGTGTAACGCGATGCTACCGCCAGCTTGTTGACAAACCCATCCGCCCTCCCCATTCAGGCGCATCGCATAGGGCCAAACCATGACCGACGATCCCATTCCGCCTTCCCCCAAACCCGACAAGCCAAAACGCCCGCAGCAGGTTTTTACGCTGGTGGTTGAGGTGGGCCGCAAAGTAGGCGATGGGTTGCCCGATAAGGCCACCGGAGCGGCGCTGATGATCTATGCCAGTGGTGTCGATGAAGACGAGGCTGTGCGCGAGACCGTCGCGATCCTGAAGCAGGCTGATTTGGCGCCGCTGGACGTATCAGGTTACGGCACGCTGGAGGAACGCATTGCCAACGGTGATGAGATTGATCCGGACGAGCGCGGGTTGATGGACCGAGCGCTGGCAGAAAACTCGGTCATCGTGGCGCAAATGACGCCGTTTTTTGATTAGATCACGCAGCACCGCGCAGGCTGCTTCGGTTCAGCAAGGATTGCAGCGGCAGCGTTTCGTAATCTTGCAACAGACGGTAAGGTAGGGTGTCGCTGGCAGCGTCATGTCGGCTGAGCAACGGGCAGCCATTGGCAAGGACCAGATCCGGGCGACCCAGATCAAGGATGATGCCAGCTGTCAGGGCGCGCCGGGTGTCAGATAGAGCGGAGTTTCCGTCCCGCAGGGACGATGCGGCGGCAAGAATGGACTCTTCGCCAAACAGATATTCAACGGCGGTGCCTGAAATCAGCGTCAACTGCGCAGGTCCGACCAGGATATCCGTTTGCTGTGCAAAATACGGTGCCCGCAGCAACACCGGGGCAAACCGCCCACGGTTGGGTAGCATGTATCGGTGCAAGGACATCAGCATCTGACGGCCATTGTCACGGGTCGCGATCAAATCGCCGGGGCGCAGATCACCCGCCATCACACAGCCACGCGCAGTATCTATCGGGGTCCGTTGCCCGATCCAGCCAGAGACCGGCAAGATGGGCTGGGCCAGGCAAACCCCGAACCATTGTACCGAGGGATCTTTCACGATTGTGCCCGACCCTGCGCACAGCGCGACAATATCGTCGCCGAACATCGGCATCGGATCGTGCCCGCTGGCAGTGCACATCCAAGCGCCTGCACTATCGGCCAAGCGCAGCGCCCAGATACGCCCGGGGCTGTTCCAGGTGTAGGTCAGTTGCGCCAACTGCCAATCGCGGGGCAGGGGGCCCGGCAGATGGTGTCGCGATACCTTGGGCCCCTGGCGGTGCAAGATGACGATCCCCGCGTCGGCGTCTTGAAAAATGGATAGTGCGCGTGGCCAGCCCAGATCGGACCGATTATCAAGCAGAACCGCCCTGCCGTGTTTTGGCGGTGTCAGTTCCAGAACAAGGGTGCCAGTGTCTATCAGGTCGTCGAGACCTGCCGCGTCAAGTGGGCCCTGATGGTCTGAAAGGGCAACCCACTGGGCATCTTTTGACACTGGGGTTGGACTATTCAGCAGGCCCATGATCAGGCGCCATGGCCTTCGGACAGCAGCACCTGTGCCTCAAAGCCGCGCAGGATCCGACGGGCGGCGGGGCCATAGCCACGGCCGGTCTCAGGATCGAGATCCGGAAAGATTGAAACCAATTCGGCCACGATGAGGGCAGGAAAGCAGTTTTCGGTTTGCGGGCCCGGAAGGAAGCTTTCGGTGGCAAGTCCCTCAGCAAAGACGATCTGATGGCGGTCGAACATCAGATGGACGTAATCCACCATGCCACCGGCCTGAACCCGAACCGAGCTGTCGTTGACCAGATCCTTTGCGGCCACCAGAACCTCGGTTTCACCAAACAGCAATTCGGCAAGGCTGTCACCGATCAGGACGCGGTGCTGAGGCGACAATAGCAGTGCCCCATGTGCCCCAAAAGTGTCCTGCGCAATCCGGATGGGCGCATGATTGCCCATTGCCGGCACCGCGCGACGGCCGGTCCAGCGCAAAGGCTGCGGGCCATCATCCTGGGTCATCACCAGATCGCCGGGAGCAAGGTTTTCTACTGCGACCTCGCCCTTCGGTGTCAGAATGCGGGTTCCCGCGACAAAGCAGGGAACCGAATTGATGGTGACGATACCGATATCGGTATGACCAAGGCCATCAACCGCCGTATAGGTAAAGGTTGCGACTTCCGTATTGCCATCGCCGACCACGGTGAATGTGCCATCGGCATTAAGCGTGATCTGCTGGCCAGTGGGCAGGGTGATCGTCTGCCCCGCCACCACGTTTATGCCATTTATCTGCGTTATGGTCAGGGTACTGCCGGGGCCACCCTCGTCATTGGCCAGAACATCAAGCGTCTTGGTGCCGTTGGGGTTCAGGTTCAGCCCGTCGTTGTTGACGATAAAGACAGATTGAACAGAATCCGCGGCGATCAGCAGGTTGGAATCAAATGAGCTATCGGCGGTATCGGCGATACCGATACGGATCGAATTTACCACGCCGGGATTGACCGTCATCTTCAGGGTCAAGGTAATGGTAAAGCCGTCCATTTCCGTGTTGAAGGCATCGTTGGTGTTGTTGATCAACAAGTTGGGTTGGGTGCCAGCGTTGATATTGGTGATGCCGGCCTGACCGTTGCCCACTTGAACGGGCACCAGGGTTCCATTCACCCATACCCCCACAACATCATTGAACTGCGAGGTTGCAAATTCCGGATATTCTTCGGACGCCAGAACAAACCGCATCGTCAAAGTATCGCCTGTCGGGATGAAATCGATATCGAGGAAAGACGCATCAAAGGTATTGGTGCCGGCAAGTGCATTGAACTGGGCGTTGTTGTCAGGGCCAGTGGTATTGGTGGTCGTGTTGGTTGCGCGGTTCGGATCGCCGCTGGATTGGGTAAAGCTTGCGGCATTGCCGGTTGACAGGATGACGCCACTGGTCGCCGGCACTACGCCCGGCGACAATTGCCCGTTCGTATAGATCGCCTTCGAATTGGTCGCCCCGGTATAGCTGGCGCCGGTAACGGTGGCACCATCGCCAAAAATCGTGTTGGCCATCTGCAACGCCGTGGCATTGGTTTGGTAGGTTAGTTCGGCGCCAGTTGCCATCGACTGCTCTCCATCCTTTGGAGGGTCGGGCCAAACCCAATCGCCGCACGGATTATTCCGGGTCGGATGATTGACAGACTGCTCTGACGGGCTCGTTGGCCCGATGTTTGCCCGCCTCAGGACATGTTATTAATGATGATGATAAAAACCCCGGGTAAGATTGTCACGCCGCCGCTCAGCCAATAGTTGCAAGATACCGGCAAGGGTGGCGCTGGTGCCACAGTTTTGCCGCAAAGTCCCCGGGTTGCGGCTGGACCGGCTTGCCGATATTCCTGAGGCCTGCCCGGACACAAGGAATTCAAATGCAAAAGGCCGCACCGACGATGATTGATGCTATTGATCCTGTGGCCCTGACGGTGGATTTGATCCGCTGCGCGTCGGTCACCCCCAATGACGGGGGGGCGCTGCCGCTGCTGCATGAGCTTTTGGCCGGTGCCGGGTTTGAGTGCACGCGAGTAGACCGGAATGGCACGCCAAATCTGTTTGCCCGCTGGGGTGCGCGCGGGGCGAACAAGAGCTTTGGCTTCAACGGTCATACCGATGTGGTGCCGGTGGGGGATGTCGCGGCTTGGACGCATGACCCGTTTGGCGGCAAGATCATCGATGGCTGGCTTTATGGCCGGGGGGCAACCGATATGAAATCCGGCGTGGCCGCCTTTGTCGCCGCCGCCGTTGATTTCGTGCGCACAACGCCGCCGGACGGCGCGGTCATTCTGGCAATTACCGGCGACGAGGAAGGCGAGGCCACGGATGGCACCGTTGCCCTGCTGGATTGGATGGCCACCAAAGGTGAGCGGATGACCCATTGCCTGGTTGGCGAGCCTACCTGCCCCAACACGATGGGTGAAACGATGAAAATCGGACGTCGCGGTAGTCTGACCGCGCATATCACCGCCGCTGGCATTCAGGGCCATTCCGCCTATCCCGAGCGTGCCAAGAACCCGCTTTCCGCGCTGGTACAGCTTTTGCGGCATCTTGATGCGCACAAGCTGGATCAGGGAACGCAGCATTTCGATGCCTCGACGCTTGCCATCACAACCATCGATTGCGGCAATCCCGCGACCAATGTGATCCCTGCCAAGGCCAGGGCCACGGTGAACATCCGCTTCAACGACGCGCATTCCGGGGCAAGTCTGACCCGCTGGTTGCAAGACGAAGCGGCGCGGGTGCAGGCGGTGACCGGCGTGACGTTTGATCTGCGCGTCAGCATTTCGGGCGAAAGTTTCATCACGCCCCCCGGCGCGCTGTCTGATTTGATCGCAAAGGCGGTCACGGCTGAGCTTGGCGTGGTGCCGGGGCTGTCCACGTCTGGCGGCACGTCTGACGCGCGCTTTGTCAAGGATCACTGCCCTGTGGTGGAATTCGGTCTTGTCGGCAAGACCATGCACCAGGTGGATGAACGGGTGCTGGTGGGTCAGATCACCCAGTTGAAGGCCATCTATGGCCGGATCTTGCGGGATTACTTTGCGTGACACTAACCATCGGAGTGACTGCCGACATTGCCGCTTGTCGTGCCTTGCGCCGCACCGTTTTCATCGAAGAACAGGGCGTGTCTGAGGCGGACGAAGTGGACGATCTGGACGGGCAGGCCATTCATATTCTGGCCATGCAGGACGGTGTTCCGGTTGGGTCTGCGCGCTTGCTGACCTATGGCGATACCGGCAAAGTGGGCCGGGTTTGTGTCTTGCGCGAGGCGCGGGGAACTGGGTTGGGCGCTGCCTTGATGCAAGCGGTGGTCACGCAGTTTCGCACCATGCAGGGCATTGAATGCGTGAAACTTGGCGCGCAACTGCATGCGCTGGCGTTTTACGAAAGGCTGGGCTTCACGCCTTATGGCGCGGTTTTTCTGGATGCCGGTATCGAACACCGCGACATGCGGCTTGATCTTTAGACACGGCACTTGCGGCTTTTTCTTCGCCCAAATACTCAAACACCATTTGCCACATGCCCGCCCTTGGGCTTTTCGCGCCTGCCCTTGCGTGATATGGCCGCAATATGAACCAAATCCCCACAAAAGGCCAAATCCGCCAGTGGATTTCTGACAACCCCGGCCTTGTGGCCAAGCGCGACATCGCCAAGGCTTTCGGCATCAAGGGCGATGGCAAGATCGAGTTGAAACGCCTGCTGAAAGAGCTGGAAACCGATGGCGCCTTGGTGCGCAAACGCCGCAGCTACCGTGAGGCGGACAAGCTGCCGCCGGTATCCATCCTGACCATTTTTGCGCCCGACAGTCAGGGCGATCTGTTCGCCACGCCCACCGAATGGGCCAGCCAAGATGCCCCACCACGCATTCTGTTTATCCCCCGAAAGGGCGATGGTGCCTTGGGCGCGGGCGACCGGATTCTGGCGCGGCTGGCCGAGGTGTCAGCACCCGATCATACCTACGAAGCACGGCTGATCCGCAAGATTGGTGCCAACCCGTTGAAAGTACTGGGCGTTTACCGGGCCGGGTCCGAAGGCGGGCGTATATTGCCCATCGACAAGGGGTCTGACAAGGAATGGCGCGTAGGCCGCGAGTTTACCAACGGTGCCAAGGACGGCGAATTGGTCGAGGCGGAGCAGACCGGGCCAAAGCGCCTTGGTTTGCCACAGGCCCGTATCACGACTATTCTTGGTGATCCGTCCGGGACCAAGGCGATCAGCCTGATTGCCATCCATCAACATGGTATCCCCGATCATTTCCCTGATGCGGTGATCCGTGAGGCCGAGGCGGCCAGACCAGTTTCCCTTGGGGGCCGCGAAGATCTGCGCGAGATTGGGCTGCTGACCATTGATCCGGTAGATGCGCGCGACCGCGATGATGCGGTTTTTGCTAAAGGCGATCCCAACCCTGCCAACCCGGGCGGGCATATCCTGTGGGTGGCCATCGCGGATGTGGCGCATTACGTATCCCCCGGGTCGGCGCTGGATCTAGAGGCGCGTCATCGGGGCAATTCGACCTACTTCCCCGACCGCGTGGTGCCAATGCTGCCCGATATTCTGTCGGGCGATCTGTGTTCATTGCATGAACATGTGGATCGGGCCTGTCTGGCTGTGCAGATGGTGATTGACGCTGCTGGCCACAAGATCAGCCACCGCTTTGCGCGCGGCCTGATGCGGTCACGCGCCAGCCTGAATTACGCGCAGGTGCAAGCGGCGATTAACGGCCGCGCCGATGCCGTGACGAGCCCTTTGCTGGACGACGGTATCAAACCGCTTTACGCGGCTTATGCGGCCCTGAAACTGGCCCGGACCCAGCGTCAACCGCTGGAGCTTGATCTGCCGGAGCGCAAGATCATTCTGGGTGATGATGGCCGCGTGCAATCGGTAGCGTTTCCTGACCGTCTTGATGCACATCGCCTGATCGAGGAATTCATGGTTTTGGCCAATGTGGCCGCCGCCGAGGAGCTGATCCGGCTGAAACGCCCCTTGCTGTTTCGCGTTCATGAAGAGCCCAGTGTCGAAAAGCTGGACGCGCTGCGCGACGTGGCCGAGGCGTCGGGGTTCACGCTTGCCAAGGGTCAGGTGTTGAAAACAGCCCATCTGAACCGGCTTCTGGCGCAGGCCAAGGATACTGACTTTGGCGAATTGATGAACATCACGACGCTGCGATCGATGACCCAAGCCTATTACCACCCCGAAAACTTTGGCCATTTTGGCCTTGCCTTGCGGTCTTATGCGCATTTCACATCGCCAATCCGGCGGTATTCAGACCTGATCGTGCACCGTGCACTGATCGCCGGCCATGGTTGGGGGGCGGATGGCCTGTCAGTGCTTGATGTCGAGCGGCTGGACGAAACCGCAAAGTTGATTTCCGACACTGAACGCCGGTCAATGACCGCCGAACGCGACACGACTGATCGTTACCTCGCGGCGTTTTTGGCGGACAAGGTCGGCGCCGAATTTACCGGGCGCATTTCAGGGGTGCAGCGGTTTGGTCTGTTTGTCCGTCTGGATGAGACGGGGGCTGACGGGCTGATCCCGATCCGGTCTGTCGGACGTGAGTTTTTTCATTTTGATGCAGACAGCCAAACCCTGATGGGGGCAGACACCGGCACCATGATCGGTATTGGTCAGCGGGTTGTGGTGCGGCTGGCCGAGGCGGTTCCGATGACGGGCGGGTTGTTGCTGGATCTGCTGAGCCTTGAGGGTGCGTCACTGCCTGCAGGGCAAGTGCGCCGGGGCCGGTCTGCCCCCCGCAAGCCGGGCCAGATGGCGGCACGTGCGGCGAAACTGAACCGCCAGGTCAGCCGTCGGCGCAAATAGCAGCTTCTGCCGCGTCGATGCTGCCCCCGGGCGCGCAATTGGCGGCGCGCAGTTTTCTAATTCATCCAGCCCGACGCCAAAAGACGGGCGAGGAAACGTCTGTCTTTCGGATTTTCGCCGGTCTTTCACCAAGAACCGGATTCCCCTTTAGTCTGATAGGCAATAGGCTGATGAAAACGTCAAAACGAGCGGTAGTTTCATGCGGGCCCTGATCTTCTCGACGGTGATAAATTTCTTTGCTACTGCCGCCTTTGCCGCGCCAACAGGGGCGCAAAGCGACAAAGCGCCAGCGATGAATGGCCCCCCGGAGGTGACTGAATTGGCAAACACGCAAACCGGACTGGCGGCCTGGATCACGGATTTTCGCAGTCGTGCGCTGGCTTTTGGCATAGCACAGGCGACGTTTGAGCGGGCGTTCCGCGAAGTTCGTTTTGACCTTGATGTCATCACCAAGGACCGCAATCAAAGCGAATTTACCAAGACTATCTGGGAATATCTGGACAGTGCCGCGTCGGACGACCGTATTGAAAATGGCAAGCAGGCCTTGCTGCAGAATCGCATTTTGCTGGAAAAGATCGAGGCCGCCTACGGGGTTGACAAGGAGATCGTCGTTGCGGTCTGGGGGTTGGAGAGCGCTTACGGAACGTTTCGCGGCGATTACCCGTTGATCGGTTCTTTGGCGACACTTGCCTATGACGGACGGCGGCGCGCCTTTTTTGAACAACAATTGCTGGCGGCGCTGGAGATCATCCAGAATGGCGATGTGACACCGGCCAAAATGACCGGAAGCTGGGCCGGGGCGATGGGGCACACGCAGTTCATTCCGACCTCTTACCTGACTTTTGCAGTGGATTTCACCGGTGATGGCAAGCGCGATATCTGGTCGGATGATCCGGCGGATGCGCTGGCCTCAACCGCTGCTTATCTGGCCAAATCGGGCTGGCAATCCGGGCAGCCTTGGGGCGTGGAGATAAGTCTGCCGCCGGACTACGACTATTCGGTCAGCGGCGAGAGGGTTAAAAAGCCGGTTGCGGAATGGCAGTCGCTTGGCGTGCGGTTGGTGAAGGGCAAAGCGTTGCCCGATCATGGCATGGCCTCGGTCTTGCTGCCCGGTGGCGCACGCGGCGCGGCATTTCTGATCTTCAGCAACTTTCAGGTGATCGAGCGGTATAACACTGCCGATGCCTATGTCATTGGCGTAGGGCATCTGGCAGATCGGTTGAAGGGCGGGCCGGCCATCGAGGCCAGTTGGCCGCGCGGGGAACGGGCATTGCTGGTTGAAGAGCGGATCGAAATGCAAGAGCGCCTGACCAGTGCCGGGTTCGACCCCGGCGGCGTGGACGGCAAGATCGGCCCAAATACAATTGCAGCGGTCAAGGCTTTTCAACGCGCCCAGGGTCTTGTCCCGGATGGATACCCCAGCGTGGATATCCTGAAACGCCTTCGCTGACCGACGATCGCTCAAGGGGCAGATGCCGGGCTACATTGCATTTTCCGCGACCTCGGCATATTTGCTTGACCAACCACGCTGATCAAAGGGCCGCCACTTATGAACTGGATCTCAAACTACGTCCGCCCCAAGATCAATTCGCTGTTTTCGCGTCGTGAAGTGCCGGAAAATCTGTGGACGAAATGCCCCGAGTGCGGAACCATGCTGTTTCACCGCGAATTGGCGGACAATCTGAACGTATGTTCCAACTGCGATCATCATATGGCGATTTCGCCGCGCGAACGGTTCACAGCCCTGTTTGATGGCGGCATATTTACTGAGGTGAAAGTGCCGGACGCGACCGTAGATCCGTTGCATTTCCGCGATCAGAAAAAGTACCCCGACCGGATCAAGGCGGCACAGAAAGTCTCGGGTGAGCGCGAAGCGATGCTGGTCGCGATGGGTGAAATCTGCCGCACGCCGATTGTGGCTGTGGCGCAGGATTTCAGCTTTATGGCAGGTTCCATGGGCATGTATGTGGGCAATGCCATCATCGCCGCTGCGATGCAGGCGGTGAAATCCAGCCGCCCGCTAGTGCTGTTTTCGGCGGCGGGCGGTGCGCGGATGCAAGAGGGGATCTTAAGCCTGATGCAGATGCCGCGCACAACCGTGGCTGTGCAGATGATGAATGAGGCAAACCTGCCCTATATCGTGGTCTTGACGCATCCTACTACCGGGGGGGTAACGGCGAGCTATGCCATGCTGGGCGATGTGCAGATCGCCGAACCGAATGCGCTGATCTGTTTTGCGGGGCCACGGGTGATTGAACAGACCATCCGCGAAAAGCTGCCGGAAGGGTTTCAGCGCGCCGAATATCTGCTGGATCACGGCATGCTGGACCGGGTTGTCCATCGCAAGGCAATGCGGGATGAGCTGGTGACGGTGATCCGGATGTTGCTGGCGCTGCCGCCTGCCATCAAAGGCGATCTGCCTGCCCCCACCGAGGTAGAGGCAGCACCAAAGGCCGCCAAGGCGTGACCTTGCGATCAGACGCGATTTTGCAGCGGATGATGACGCTGCACCCCAAGGCGATTGATCTGACCATGGGCCGCGTGCTGCGCCTGCTTGAACTGCTGGGCAACCCGGAGCGTCGCGTGCCCCCCGTAATCCACATTGCAGGCACCAATGGCAAGGGATCGACCCAAGCGATGATCCGCGCCGGGCTGGAGGCAGGGGGCGCATCGGTTCATGCCTATACATCGCCGCATCTGGCGCGGTTTCACGAACGTATTCGGCTGGCGGGGGAATTGATTTCCGAACCCGCACTGGCGGCCTTGCTGGACGAATGTATGGTTGCCAATGGGTCGGACAGCATCACGTTTTTCGAAATTACCACCTGTGCGGCGTTTCTAGCCTTTGCACGCACACCGGCAGATTGGACGCTGCTGGAAGTGGGGCTTGGCGGGCGTCTGGATTGCACCAATGTGGTCGATCATCCGGCACTGACCATCATCACGCCCGTCAGCATTGATCATCAGCAGTATCTGGGTGACACGCTGGCGGAAATTGCCGGCGAAAAGGCGGGAATTCTGAAGCGCGGGGTGGCTTGCGTGGTCGGGCCGCAAATAGCCGATGGGCTGGCGGTGATCGAGGCGAAAGCGGCACGCTTGGGCGCGCCCTTGTTGGTGCATGGTCAGCATTGGCACGCGTTCGAAGATCGCGGGCGGCTGATTTTTCAGGATGACAACGGGCTTTTGGATTTGCCGTTGCCCAACCTGCCCGGCCCGCATCAGATTGAAAACGCCGGTGCCGCGATCATGGCGTTGCGACATCTGGGGGCAGGGGATGCCGAAGCGGCTGTCACAAAAGCTGATTGGCCCGCACGGATGCAGCGGTTGCGGCACGGCCCTTTGGTGGACGCAGCGCCCGAGGTGGAGTTGTGGTTGGACGGCGGTCATAACCCCGCGGGTGGTGCGGCCATTGCAGCGACGCTTGCGCGGATGCCGAAACGTGAAACGCATCTGATCTGCGGCATGCTGAACACCAAGGATATCGCGGGGTATTTGCGCCCGATGGCGGGCCAGGTTGATAGTCTTTATGCCGTATCCATCCCCGGTGAAGCCAATACCCTGCCCGCCGAAGTGACGCGGGATGCGGCAGGTGTGGCGGGGATGAAAGCTGTGGTTTCTGGATCGGTGGCAGAAGCTTTGGCTTTGATCGCAAAGCGCGCGCCGAACGCCCGGGTGTTGATCTGCGGGTCGCTTTATCTGGCGGGGTCAGTGCTGCGGGAAAACGGGTAAGGGTGCCATATGGGTGAGTGATCTTGCCCTGAAAGTACACTCACCCTTTCCTATCGGTCAGACTTCGTTGATGGCCCGCGAAAACTGACCGAAAGGGAAGGATGAGTATTTGTGCGAAAGGAAAACCCAAAGTGCTTTTCTGCCCCCGTTTACCTGACGACCGGCACTTGCCTCCGCCTCGCATTCCTCTACATTAGAACCATTCTAATACATGAGGCCAGCCATGCTTCCCACTTTCGGCAATCGCCGCCGCTTTGCTGATCTGTCGGAACAGGAAGTGTTGGCACTTGCGATATCGTCTGAAGAAGACGATGCGCGCATTTATCGGGGATACGGTGCGCGACTGGTGGCCGATTATCCGGCCTCGGCTGCGGTTTTTCAGGGCATGGCGGTGGAAGAAGACGGCCATCGTCAGCGGCTGATCGACCTGCACCAGGCCCGGTTTGGCGATGTGATACCGCTGATCCGGCGCGAACATGTGGCGGGGTTTTATGCGCGCTCGCCGGTCTGGTTGGTGGAAAACCTCTCGCTGGACAGGATCCGGGCCGAAGCGGAGGCGATGGAAAATCAGGCGCGGCATTTCTATGAACGGAGTGCCGCCCGGACCACCGACGCGACCACGCGCAAGCTGTTGGGCGATCTGGCGGCGGCAGAGGCGGGGCACGCAAGCAAGGCCGAGGCGCTGGTTGACGAACATCTGGGGCCGGATGCGCGCGGCGCGGAAGACAAGGGCGCGCGACGGCAATTCATTCTGACATGGGTGCAGCCCGGGCTGGCCGGGTTGATGGATGGATCGGTGTCCACTCTTGCGCCGATTTTCGCCACTGCCTTTGCCACGCAAGATACATGGACAACGTTTCTGGTGGGGACTGCGGCGTCTGTGGGTGCTGGCATTTCGATGGGGTTCACCGAGGCCGCGCATGATGACGGCGTACTTTCGGGCCGGGGCAGCCCGTGGAAGCGAGGGTTGGCGTCAGGTGTGATGACCACTTTGGGTGGGATGGGCCATGCCTTGCCGTATCTGATCCCTGATTTCTGGACGGCGACCAGTATCGCGATTGCAGTGGTATTTGTCGAACTCTGGGCGATTGCCTGGATCCAGAATCGGTTTCTGGAAACCCCTTTTCTGCGGGCGGCCTTGCAGGTGGTGCTGGGCGGTGCTTTGGTGTTTGCGGCAGGGGTGTTGATCGGAGGCGGCTGAAATGTATCGCAAAGGTGAGGTGAGCTATCTGCCATTGCCATTGCCCGACCGGGTGCAACTTGATGAAGGTGCGGCACTGGCTGCGGCAGAGGTGTTTCGCGACTACATGAAAAAGCGCCATTCGGTGCGGCAATATTCGACCCAAGCGGTGCCCGAGGCGGTGATTACGGCCTGCATTCAGGCCGCGGGCACAGCGCCATCGGGGGCCAACCATCAGCCGTGGCATTTCGTGGCAATCGCCGACCCGGCCATGAAAGCCCGCATTCGGGCGGGGGCCGAAGATGAGGAAGCTGCGTTCTATAGCGGCGGCGGCGGCGATGAATGGCTGGCGGCATTGGAACCCATAGGCACCGGGGTGGACAAGCCGCATCTGACCGACGCGCCTTGGCTGATTGTGGTGTTCGCCCAGCGCTATGGCGTGACTGAGGATGGCGATCGTTACAAGAATTACTATGTGCCTGAAAGCGTTGGCATTGCCACAGGGATGCTGATCACGGCACTGCATCATGCTGGGTTGGTTTGCCTGGAACACACGCCCAACCCGATGAAATTTCTAGCCGAAATGTGTGGGCGCCCGACATCTGAAAAGCCGGTGATGATCTTGCCTGTCGGCTATCCCGCCGCCGATGCCACAGTGCCCGCCGTCGCCAAAAGGAAGAAGCCGCTGGACGATATCCTGACGGTTTTTCGGTGATCCCCAACCGGAGCAGTGAGGGCTGGCAGCCCCTTGTGCGCCCCCCAACCCCCGTGGATATCTTCGCCGTTGTGAACTAAAAGCCGCACAAGCATGTGTACGAAGGGCAGAGCAATGAAGACGATATCGGAAAACCGAGCTTTTGGGGGTGTGCAGGGCGTCTATTCGCACCCGTCAGCGGTCTGTGGTGGCGAAATGACCTTTGGCTTGTTCGTGCCGGAAGAAGCCGAGGACGGCGCTGTTCCGGTGATCTGGTTTCTGTCAGGCCTAAGCTGCACCCATGAAAACGCCATGATAAAGTCGGGTGCGCAACGCTGGGCCTCGGATCACGGCGTGGCGGTTGTGTTTCCAGATACGAGCCCGCGTGGGGCGGATGTGCCCGACGATGCAGCTTTTGATCTGGGCCAAGGTGCGGGATTCTATGTGAATGCGACAGAAGGCCAATGGGCCAAGCATTTCAAGATGTGGGATTATGTGACAGATGAATTGCCGCGGACCCTGTTCAAGGCCTTTCCTTTGGCCGAAGAAGCACAATCCATCACTGGCCATTCGATGGGCGGACATGGCGCCTTGACGATAGCCATGAGCTGTCCGGGCCGGTTCCGGTCGGTTTCCGCGTTTGCCCCTATCGCCAGCCCATCGACAAGCGACTGGGGCCGCAAACAATTTACCGCCTATCTGGGCCGGGACCCGGCGAAATGGGCTGCACATGATGCGACGCTGCTGATGACGAAACGCGGCTTTGATGGGCCGATGCTGATTGACCAAGGGGCAGCGGATCAGTTTCTGGACCATTTGCAACCAGAAGCGCTGGCTGGGGCGATCATGGCGCGGCGGCAGAATGCGGCGTTCCGGATGCAGAAAGGCTATGACCACAGCTATTACTTTGTCTCGACCTTCATGGAAGATCATATGACCTTTCATGCCGAGGCCCTGTATGGATGAGGGTGCAATCTTTATCGACGCCGACGCCTGCCCGGTAAAGGCCGAGGCCGAACGCGTGGCAACGCGGCACCAGATACGCATGGTTCTGGTGTCCAATGGCGGCATTCGCCCATCGCCTAACCCATTTGTCGAAAGCGTCTTTGTGGCCGATGGTCCGGACGAAGCCGACAAATGGATCGCGGATCGCTGTGGCCCCCGCGATGTGGTGGTGACCAGCGACATTCCACTTGCCGCAAAATGCGTGGCCGCCGGTGCCCGCGTCCTGAAGCACAATGGCGAGGAACTGACCCGCGCCAACATCGGCAATGTTCTGGCGACGCGGGATCTTATGGCCGACCTGCGTGAGGCTGACCCTTTCCGGATGGGCAGCGGCAAGCCCTATTCCAAAGCCGACCGATCGCGGTTTCTGGAGGTGCTGGAAAAACTGGTGCGCGCAGCAAAGGCGTAATGTCGCGGGCAAGACAGATTTCAAGCCGCCAGTCCGCTGGAATGCCGACATGACAAAACCCGCCAAGACCTCTTTGACAGGTATCGTTCTGGTCATCGGCGGTGCGCTGGTGCTGTCGGTGAATGATCTGGCCATCAAGTTCCTTTCAGGCGACTACGCCCTGCATCAGGTGATCCTGACGCGGGCCCTGATCGGGATGGCGATTGTTCTGCTGATCATCAAGGTTTCGGGCACTGGCTTTGCGCAACTGAAGACGCGCAGGCCGCGCGGGCATCTGTTTCGTGTCAGCATCATTCTGATTTCGAACGTTACCTACTTTCTTGGGCTGGCCGCCTTGCCTCTGGCCGATGCTGTGGCCACGGCGTTTGTCGCGCCCTTGTTCGTTACCCTGATGTCGGCGGTGATCCTGCGCGAAGCGGTGGGTTACCGGCGCTGGGGGGCGGTGGCTGTCGGAATGCTGGGGGTCGTCATCATGCTTCGCCCAGGCGCCGGGGTGATCCAACCCGCTGCATTCCTGGTGCTGATTTCGGCACTGTGCTATGCGGGCAGCCACATGATGACCCGCCGGATGCGCGATACGGAAAGTGCCATGACGCTGGCCTTCTATGTGCAGTCCGGGTTCATCCTGGTCAGCGCGGGCATGGGTCTCTGGGTCGGAGATGGCCATCTTTCGGGGTCACCCGATGCGTCTTTGGCGTTCTTGTTCCGGCCTTGGGTCATCCCGGACCTGGCCGATTGGTGGGCCTTTCTGGCGACCGGGCTGGCCGTCAGTATCGGCGGGATGATGACCACCCAGGCCTACCGAACGACCGAAGCCTCGCTTGTTGCCCCCTTCGAATACATCGGCATGCCGATGGCCATTTTCTGGGGCGTACTGGTATTCGGCACTTGGCCCGATCAGACCGGCTGGCTGGGGATTGCACTTATCTGTGGCGCGGGGCTTTATACGCTGTGGCGCGAAACCAGTCGGCGGAAGGAAGTTGATGTTGCAGCCCCAAGCGGTGATCTTTGACATCGGCAATGTGCTGACGCGCTGGCAGCCCGAGGCGTTTTACGACCGGGTGATCGGGCCTGCGCGCAGGCAGGCGCTGTTTGCCGAGGTTGACCTGCACAAGATGAACGAAATTGTCGATGCGGGCGGGCTGTTTCGCGAAACCATCTATGATTGGGCAGATCGCAGCCCCGAATGGGCCCCTGAAATTCGCATGTGGTATGATCGCTGGATAGACCTTGCCAGCCCGCGCATCGAAGGATCAATCGCCCTTCTACGGGCTTTGCGCCGAAAGGGTGTGCCGGTCTTCGCGCTGACCAATTTTGGCAGCTATTCCTATGACGAAGCCCGTGACAGATTTGATTTCCTGTCCGAGTTCGACCGCGAATATGTCTCGGGCCGCATGGGCGTAATCAAACCCGACGCCCGCATCTATGAAATGGTCGAGGCGGATTGCGGCCTGCCGCCGCACAGCCTGCTGTTCGCCGACGACAAGGCAGAAAACATCGCTGCAGCGGCCCGTCGCGGTTGGCGGACGCATCAGTTTGAAACCTGGCAAGGCTGGGCGCAGCGACTGGTCGCCGAAGGTTTGCTGACACCAACCGAGGCTGGGTTATGAGCATCGAGATCGTCCCGAAAGATGCCGAAGCGCATCTGACATGGCCGGGTCTGATGGCGGCGATCGAGGCGGGCCACCGCCTGCCGCGCGCCGAAATCGCCGATCTGTTTCTGTATCGCGGGCACGATACGATGCTGGACCGCGCGGCATGGATCGATGGTTTGGGATCCCTGGTCAAAGTGGCCACCATCCACCCAGGCAACGCCGCCCTTGGCAAACCGTCAGTTAACGGCGCGGTCAATTTGTTTGATGACACGACCGGTGAATTGAACGCCTTGGTCGATTTTCACCTTGTCACCAAATGGAAAACCGCCGGCGACAGCTTGCTTTCGGCCAGTAAACTTGCCCGAAAAGACAGCCGGAAGATTCTGCTTGTCGGTGCGGGCACTGTGGCAAAGTCCATGATCGGCGCCTATTCCAGCCTGTTCGCGGGTGCCCGCTTTACCGTATGGAACCGCAGCCCCGCCGCAGCCCTTGCCTTGACCACGGACAATCGAGTGACAGTGTCCCAGGACCTTGCCTCAGCAGTCAGCGCGGCCGACATCATCTGCACCGCCACGATGAGCCTGACACCGCTGATCAAAGGCGCGTGGCTGCGCCCCGGCCAACATCTTGATCTGATCGGTGCCTACCGCCCCGACATGCGCGAAGTGGATGATGACGCCCTGCGACGTGGCACGATTTTCGTCGACAGTCGCGCTACTACGATTGACCATATCGGTGAGATCAAAGACCCTATTGCGCGCGGGGTGATCGCAAAGTCCGATATCATCGCCGATTTCTATGATATCGCGACCGGCAGTTTCACCCGCACAAGCGATGAACAGATCACCATCGCCAAAAACGGTGGCGGCGCGCATCTGGATTTGATGACTGCCACCTATATCGCCAAGGCTTGGCGGGGCCGATAGCAGCTTCCTTTTCGCAAGAATACGCGCGCCGCAGGCATATGGGCCAATCTCCAAGTACGGGAATTTGGTCGGAGCGAGAAGATCTCCCACGGGTAATCCCCCCCGAAAGTAAGGGGCGGCGGAAGTAGAATTTTCTCGGCAAGATGCATGAGGAGATTCTGAATGACTGTCCGTCGTCGAATGATTTGGAACACGCGGCCTGATTTTGGAGCGGAGCGTTCGGGCTCATTGGGTTCATTTTATGCTGCTTGACGCTGATGGTTCAAGCGGCGGTTTTGGATGGTCTGTTGTTTAATGTGTCTCCTT
>JANNSG010000045.1:0-8131 GCA_031402355.1 Pseudorhodobacter sp.
CCGCCGCGCGGATAGACCATCTCGCGCATCCAACCAAGAACTGACCGTCTGTTTCGCCGCTTGAACACCACTTTGCGGCTTCTCCTTTCATTGCCCTAGGGGCGCTTGCTCAGATCTCGGTGCCGCGAAATTTGCGCCACGTCGGTTTCGGCCTCAAGTGCTGTCATCACCATATGCAGGTGTTCGACATCCCGCAGATCGACATCTACCAAGAGGCGGTAGAAATCGGGTTTTCGGTCGGTGAACCTGAGGTCCGAGATATTTGCCTTTTGTTCCCCGATCAATGTGCAGATACGCCCTAGCACGCCGGCATCATTAGATATCGTAATTTCTAAACAGACGGTATGCACAGCCGCATGACGGCCCGAATGCCAGTGCAGATCTATCCAGCGGGCGGGCTGCTCTTCAAATTCTTCAAGCGCCGGGCAATCAATGGCATGAATCACGACGCCCTGGCCGCGGTAGGTGATGCCGACGATGCGTTCGCCCGGCACTGGCTGGCAACAGGTTGCCCGAGTGAAATTCTGGTCCGCCGGCAGACCTACGACAGGGCGCCGCGCATCAACTTCATCGGCTTTGGCCAAGGAAAGTTCAGGGTAGAGGGTTTCGACCACCCGCCGTGCTGTTAGTTCCGCAGACCCGAGCCGGGCCAGCAGATCGATCTCGTCGGCCAGACCCAGCATTTTGGCCGCCGTGCGCAGCGCCTTGTCGGTGGCTTTCTTGCCGACATGTTCAAAGGCGGCATGGGCAAGTTCCTGACCCAGCTTGACGAACCGCCCGCGGTCTTCTTCGCGCAAGGATTTGCGGATCGCTGCCTTTGCGCGCCCGGTGGTCACGATGTCGATCCACGAGGCTTGCGGCAACTGCCCTTCGGCGGTGATGATTTCCACCGACTGACCATTTTTCAGCCGGGTCCAGAGCGGCACGCGAATGCCGTCTACTTTTGCCGAGACGCAGGAATTGCCAATTCGGGTGTGGATTGAATAGGCGTAATCCAACGGCGTGGCCCCGCGCGGCAATTGGATCACATCGCCCTTTGGTGTGAAGCAGAACACCTGATCCGAATACATCTCAAGCTTCACATGTTCGAGAAATTCGTCGTGATCGCCCTCTTCAAAGCGTTCAGTGAGGGTAGAAAGCCATTTGGCCGGATCGACCGCAAAGGGGTTTTGCGCCCGCACGCCTTCGCGGTATGACCAATGCGCGGCAACGCCCGCTTCGGCCACTTCGTGCATCTGGCGGGTTCTGATCTGAACTTCGACGCGCTTGCCATCGCGCCCCGATACGGTGGTATGTATGGACCGGTAGCCGTTGTTCTTTGGCTGGCTGATGTAATCCTTGAACCGGCCCGGCACTGCGCGCCAGCGTTGATGGATCGCCCCCAGTATGCGGTAACAATCAGCTTCGGACGTGGCAATAATGCGAAAGCCGTAGATGTCAGACAGCCTGGAGAACGCCAGATCCTTTTCCTGCATCTTGCGCCAGACGGAATACGGCTTTTTCGCGCGGCCAAACACATCAGCGTCGATTTTGACCTTTTCCAGTTCAGCCCGGATATCGGCAGTAATTTTATGCACCACATCGCCGGTTTCGCGTTGCAGGGTAATGAAGCGGCGGATCAGGGAATTGCGGGCATCGGGGTTCAGCACGCGGAAGGCCAGATCCTCCAGTTCTTCGCGCATCCATTGCATGCCCATACGGCCCGCCAGCGGGGCAAAGATTTCCATCGTCTCGCGCGCTTTTTGTGCCTGCTTTTCGGCGCGCATGGATTTGATGGTGCGCATATTGTGCAACCGGTCGGCCAGCTTGACCAGAATGACCCGCAGGTCTTCGGACATCGCCATGAACAGTTTGCGAAAGTTTTCTGCCTGCTGGGATTGGGCGGACGACAGTTCGAGATTGGTCAGCTTGGTCACACCATCGACCAGTTTCGCCACCTCGTCGCCAAACAGACGCGCCACTTCGGCATAGGTGGATTTCGTATCTTCGATCGTGTCATGCAGCAAGGCCGTGACGATCGTTGCATCATCCAGCCGTTGTTCTGTCAAAATGGCAGCGACCGCAATCGGATGCGAGAAATAGGGTTCGCCAGAATGGCGCAACTGCCCGTCATGCATTCTGAGGCCATAGTCGTAGGCCCGCCGGATCAGATCGACATTTGTACGCGGATTGTAATTGCGGACGAGGGCGATCAGGTCTTCAACATCGATCATCCTCGTCGCATCCTATCGGGGGCTTCCCGGCCTTATCCTTGCCGCCTTGGTGATCGCTGGTTCAGTGATCACCCTGGGCTTCCATCAAGGCGCGCAGCAGCTTTTCTTCAGACATATCATCTGTCATCGGGCGATCAACCTCGCCGCCCATCAAAAGAGCCATTTGATCTTCTTCCGGCTCGTCAACTTCGATCTGGGTCTGGTAGCTTTCGATCATGCGTTCGCGCAATAGTTCGGCACTTTGCGTTTCGTCGGCGATTTCACGCAAGGACACCACGGGGTTCTTGTCGTTGTCGCGGTCAATGGTGACGGCAGAGCCTGCCTGAATCTCACGCGCACGGTGTGCAGCAAGCATTACCAGCTCGAACCGGTTCGGAACCTTGTCAACGCAATCTTCGACCGTCACGCGGGCCATGGCATATTCCAATTCTGGCTGTGGATATGGAGCGGTCTATGTATGCGCTGTCCATGGGCTTGACAAGCCTTGAATCTAGGGTGTTGCGACCTTGGGAAGTGGGTGGATAGCGGCCAGATCGGCGGCCGGAAGGGCGGCCAGCATCTGCACCACTGTCAGACCAAGCAGCGGGTGCCGCCAATCGGGCGCAACATCGGCCAGCGGCATCAGCACGAACGCGCGGTCCTGCAGGCGCGGATGCGGCAGGATCAGACGATCGGGCGTGCGGCTGGTCTGCTGTCCGGTGGCAAGGTCGCGCCACAGTGTCTGTGTGGCGGCATCCGGCAACACCGTATCGTCCAGTGCAAGCAGGTCGATATCCAGCGTGCGTTTCCCCCAGCGCTGCGCACGCTGGCGGCCAAACATCGCCTCTATCTGGTGAAGCCGCGCCAGCAGAACCGCCGCCGTCATCCCCGCGTCAACCTGAAGCAGAGCCGCCGCATTGACATAATCCGGCCCGGCACCGGCGGGAAAACACGGCGTCGCAAAAAAACGGCTGACGACGGGTTGCGGCAAACCCACCTCTGCAAAGCGGTCCAGCGCCCGGCGAAGGGTCACCGCGGGTGACCCGGCGTCAAATGGCAGATTGCCGCCGAGCGCGATCAGAACTGTCTGAAGTATTTGCGTCATTCGTGTTACGCTTTCGTATACAAAGGCTTGCCACAGGGGAAAATCAGGCGATATTCCCCTTTGTTTCCAACCGTAGCTGGCTACATCCGGGTAGTCTATTGGCACAAATTGGATTGGGACACGGTATTTCGAAGGGGCTTGAGGTATGTTTTACAAGGACGAACGGCTGGCGCTGTTCATTGATGGGTCGAACCTGTACGCGGCTGCGAAGGCACTGGGGTTTGATATAGATTACAAATTGCTGCGATCGGAATTCATGCGCCGTGGCAAGCTGTTGCGGGCGTTTTACTATACAGCATTGCTGGAGAACGACGACTATTCGCCAATTCGCCCGCTGGTTGACTGGCTGAATTACAACGGCTTCACGATGGTCACCAAACCCGCCAAGGAATATACCGACAGCCAGGGACGACGTAAGGTCAAGGGCAATATGGACATTGAACTTACCGTTCATGCCATGGAACTTGCGCCTCGGGTTGACCATATCGTGATCTTTTCGGGAGACGGCGATTTCCGGCCGCTGATCGAAAGCCTGCAGCGTCAGGGTGTGCGAGTGTCGGTGGTGTCAACCATCCGCAGCCAGCCGCCGATGATTGCAGACGACCTGCGCCGCCAGGCAGACAATTTCATCGAGCTTGACGAGCTGCGCGATGTGATCGGTCGCCCCCCTCGCGAGACACGCCCGGAACGCGAAGAGATGACCGCCGAAGCAAAATAAGGTAGTCCCGACAGACCGAACAAGCCGGGCTGTGGCAGCACATCCCGGCTTTTTCATGCGCCCGGCGGCTTTCTACGGGGGTGGACCCGGCAACGGGGGTAGACCCGGCGGCGTCTTCACCCTATTTCTGGCCAAAGTCTGATGAGGCAAGAATGACCGCAAAGCCACCCCTGACGCTGTATCTTGCCGCCCCGCGCGGTTTTTGCGCAGGCGTGGACCGGGCGATCAAGATCGTGGAAATGGCCATCGTGAAATGGGGCGCGCCGGTCTATGTGCGCCACGAGATCGTGCATAATAAATATGTGGTCGATGGCCTGCGCGCCCTGGGCGCTGTGTTTGTCGAGGAATTGGACGATGTCCCCGTAGACCGCCCGGTGATCTTTTCTGCCCATGGCGTGCCCAAGGCAGTGCCCGCCGAGGCGATGCGACGCGAGATGGTGTTTGTCGATGCAACCTGCCCTCTGGTCAGCAAAGTGCATATTGAGGCGGAACGGCATTTCGAGGCCGGTCTGCAAATGGTGATGATCGGCCACAAGGGGCATCCGGAAACCATCGGAACCATGGGTCAGTTGCCGCCCGACGAGGTGCTGTTGGTGGAAACCGAAGCAGACGTGGCACATCTTGACGTGCGCGATGCGCAGGCGCTTGCCTATATCACCCAGACTACACTTTCGGTGGATGATACGGCGGGGATCGTGGCGGCACTGCAGGCGCGGTTTCCGGGCATTGTCGGGCCGCACAAGGAAGACATATGCTATGCCACCACCAACCGGCAAGGATCCGTGAAGGCGATTGCAGGCAGGATTGACGCGCTTTTGGTGATCGGCGCGCCCAATTCCAGCAATTCCCTGCGGTTGGTCGAAGTGGGCCGGGCTGCGGGCTGCGCTTACGCGCAACTGGTACAGCGGGCGACAGATATTGACTGGCGCGCGCTGAACGGCATCTCGTCCGTCGGCATAACGGCGGGGGCAAGTGCGCCCGAAGTTCTGGTGACCGAAGTGATCGACGCCTTTCACGCCCGGTTCACAGTCACGGTTGAACAGGTGGAAACCGCCCGCGAAGCGGTGGAGTTCAAAGTGCCGCGTGTTCTGCGGGAACCGGTGTGATGCGCCGGGTTGGTGCTGCATCGGCTTATTGAGTATTTGGACGAATAGGAAATCATGCCAGATTTGTTTGCCTATACCGACGGCGCTTGTTCGGGCAACCCCGGCCCCGGTGGCTGGGGCGTTTTGATGCTGGCGCGCGAGGGGGCTGCGGTGGTCAAGGAACGCAGCCTGCAGGGGGGCGAGGCGCTGACCACCAACAACCGGATGGAATTGATGGCGGCGATCTCGGCGCTGGAGGCATTGTCGAAGCGGTCTGAAATCACCATCGTGACCGATAGTGCCTATGTGAAAAACGGCATTACCGAATGGATGGACAACTGGAAGCGCAGGGGTTGGCGCACGGCAGGCGGGCCGCCGGTGAAGAATGTCGATCTCTGGCAGCGGCTTGATGCAGCACGGGGGCAGCATTCGGTGATCTGGAAATGGATCAAGGGACATGCCGGGCATGTGGAAAACGAACGCGCCGACGCGCTGGCGCGGGCGGGGATGGCACCGTTCAAACCCATAAGCACCGCCGCCGGCTGATCCTGACAGCAAAGTCGCAATGGCCTTTCCCCGCTGCGCTGGTTACGCTGTGATGATGCGCGCAGCCGCCGCGTGCAACGGAGAATTTGCCACTGATGACTGTCACACTGAAAACCGAAAGCCCAAAGCGGCAATCCTATGATGTGGTCATCATCGGCGGCGCGATCATGGGGTCGGCAACGGCCTGGTTTCTTGCCGACTCTGCGGATTTCGATGGATCAGTTCTGGTGGTGGAACGCGACCCGAGCTATGCGTTTGCTGCGACCTCACACACCAATTCGTGCATCCGGCAACAGTTTTCCAATGATCTGAACGTCAGGATCTCGCAGTTCGGGGCAGAGTTCGTGCAAAACCTGCCGCGCTTTATGGGCGCGGCATCTGGCGCACCAAAGCTGGCGATCAACAATTTTGGCTATCTTTATCTGGCAGCCTCAGCAGGTTTTGCCGATGGGCTGCGGGCAAGTCACGCGGCCCAGATCGCCGCCGGGGCAGCGACAGAGTTGCTTTCGCCTGAACAGATCAGCCAAAGATATCCGTTCTACGCCGTGGATGATCTGATTTTGGGGTCGATCAACACGGTCGATGAAGGCTATTTCGACGGCATAACGATGTTCGACTGGTTTCGCAGGCAAGCGCGGGCGCGCGGCATAGAATACATCGCCAATCAGGTGACGGCGCTGAACCGGACCGAGGCTGGAAACCGGGTGCAAAGCATCACCCTGCAATCGGGCGAGGTGATTTCCTGCGGCCAGGTGGTCAATGCGTCGGGCACCCGCGGGGCGCAAACCGCGCGAATGGCGGGGATCGAGATCCCGATCGAGCCGCGCAAGCGTTTCACCTGGGTTTTCACAGCCGAACAGCCGCTGGACCGGGCTTTGCCGCTGACTATTGATCCCAGCGGCGTGCATTTCCGGCAAGACACCCAGACCACCTATATGGCGGGAGGACATGCCGAAGCAGACCCCGCCGTTGACTTTGATGATTTCGACATGGACCACGCGATCTGGCAAGACCATATCTGGCCAATCATCGCCACCCGCATCCCGCAATTCGAAGCGATCAAAGTGATCCGCGAATGGGCGGGGCATTATGACTACAATACGCTGGATCAAAACGCCATCACCGGGCCGCATCCGGACGTTGACAACTTTTTGTTTCTGAACGGATTTTCCGGCCATGGATTGCAGCAATCACCTGCCATGGGGCGTGGCACCGCCGAATGGCTGACCTATGGTGCGTATCGCAGCCTTGATCTTTCCCCCCTTGGCTTTGAGCGGATCCCGGCGGGCCGCCCCTATCTGGAAAAGGCAATCATATGAAACTGGCAAGCAATCCGTTTCTAGCGGCGCTGCGCGCGGGCCGTCCGCAGATCGGCATCTGGATTTCGCTTTGCAGCCCCTTTGCCGCCGAGGCAGTTGCAGGCGCAGGGTTTGACTGGGCGCTGATCGACATGGAACATTCCCCCAATGACATGGCATCGGTCTTGGCGCAGTTGCAGGTGTTCGCAGGCTATGACACCACCGCAATCGTGCGGCCGGACTGGAACGATGCGGTGCAGGTCAAGCGCCTTTTGGACATCGGCGCGCCAGGCCTGCTGTTTCCGATGGTGCAATCGGTTGATGAGGCCAGGCGAGCAATATCCGCCAGCCGCTATCCGCCGCGCGGTGTTCGTGGTGTTTCGGGCACGACACGGGCCAACAGATTTGGCCGCATCAGCGATTACTTTGCCCGCATCGAAGAAGAAACAGCCTTGCTATTGCAAGTGGAGACCCGCGCCGCTGTGGCGCTGGCCGGCCAAATCGGTGCGATTGACGGTTGCGACGGCGTGTTCTTTGGTCCGGCCGATATTGCCGCCGATATGGGGCTGTTGGGCCAGACCATGCATGCCGATGTCTGGGCTTTGATCCTGCCGGTGGCAAGGCAGCTGATCGCAGCCGGGATACCCGTAGGCACGCTGGTCACCGACCCGGCCTATGCGCGAGGCCTGCTGGACGAGGGGTTCAGCTTTGTCGCCTGTGGCACGGATGCCGGATTGCTCGCCCGCGGGGCGGATGATCTGCGCCGCACCATGATGGGGTAGCAAAATCTGTGGCATTGATCGTTGCCGGTTGCACCTGCGTCGGCATTGCCATTTGCGCTGTTGCCGCCCGCGCGGTTGCCGCGCGCGGTCATGCAGGCGTGCAGTTAAGCGGGTGCTGAACCCAGCTTCGCGCCGGGTCGCGACCGGCGGTCAGGGTCAGGGTGTTTGCGCCCCGCTTCTGTTGAGGGAAATGGCGTAAAGGCTGGTGGTGGCTGTGATGAACAACTGATGCTTGCCGCGGCCGCCAAAGCACAGGTTCGAGACCACTTCGGGGACCAGAATCTTGCCCATCAACTGGCCACCGGCATCAATGCAATGCACGCCGTCCGCCGCTGAAGACCACAGATTGCCGTCGGTATCGGTGCGAATGCCGTCCGCACATCCGGGGTCGATGCTGTGAAACAC
>JANNSG010000046.1:0-6689 GCA_031402355.1 Pseudorhodobacter sp.
GGCAACCAGAATGCAATCATTCCCAAAACGGCAACCGTCGCTGCGGCAAGCAAAGTGCCCCGCAATCGGCCCGGGCGGGGCCTGCGTGTGGCCAGGGCCGCCTGCACGGTCTCTAGCGCGGCGATCATTTCGGCATCATCCAATTCCAGGCTTTCGATCGCGTCGGGACCTGGGGCATAAACCGCAGGCATTTCGCCGCTATTGCGTCTTTCCACTGCTGGAAGTGACCAATGCGAAACTGCAAGCTCGGTCTTGGGGTCGGTCAAAATCAAGGTAGCCGCCCCAAAACTGACCACCACATTGCGGCGCTGATCTTGCGGCGCATCACGCCAAAGACCAGCGCATTCCAGCTTGAGATACTTTTTCAGTGCGGTCATGGATCAATCTATTTCGGGTGATGATCAGGTTTACCTGACAGTGACGCCAGCCACAATCAATTGCGGTTGGACCTGCCCGATTGCGCAAATGACACGTGATTATAACGGGCATCATGTCGCATTCCAACGCGCATCGGCAGTACGGCTAGGCACACATGGCAGAGACGCATGGAAGGACCAAACCCGATGCCGCCCGCGCAAGACCAAACCCTGCAAGCTGCGGGCGCGATCATGATCTATGCAATGCTGATCGCTTTTGCCGATAATTATGTTCGGGTCATCGCCGCTGAAGCCGGACTTTGGCAGTTTCATGCGACGAGGGCGGTGTGTGCAATTGCGCTGATCTGGGTATTGGCGCGCAGTGCGGGACGGCGATTGCGCCCGGTGTCGCTGATCGCAGTCACAGCGCGCAGTGCCATTCATGGGATCGCAATGCTGATCTATTTCGGTTCATTGGCGTTTCTGCCTGTCGCACAGGTCGCAGCGGGGCTGTTCACTGCACCCATCTTTGTCTTGCTGATCTCACGCTTTGGCTATGGCCAACAGGTGGGCCCGGTGCGCATCGCTGCCGTTGCCATCGGCTTCGTCGGGGTGGCGCTGGTGCTAGGCCCTGCGGCATTAGCAGGGGCAAGCTGGGCCGCAGTTCTGCCGGTTCTGGCGGGCGGGTTTTATGCGCTGGGAAATGTGGCAACCCGCGAATGGTGCCCGCAGGAAAGCGCCGAAACCCTGCTGGCGGGGTTCTTCGCGGCCCTTGGTGTGTTCGGCGTGCTCGGTCTGGCGGTACTGGCAATCTGGCCGATCGCCGTTCCAACAGGGGCACAGGGTTTTATTCAGCGCGGTTGGGTCTGGCCGACAAGCACTTTCCTGTTCTGGGTCACCGTTCAGGCGTTATTTTCGGTAATTGGTGTCGGCTTGATGATCAAAGCCTATCAGATGGCCGACGCCAGCCGGGTATCGGTGTTTGAGTATATTATCCTGCCCGCTTCGGCGCTGTGGGGTTGGGTATTGTGGTCCGAAGTTCCGGGGCTGCAGGCAGTCCTTGGCATGGCATTGATCGCCGCCGCCGGCGCAATGATTGCGGTCCGCGCGGATCAGTCTGTGCGGATGTGATCTGCCACGGCCTCACGCCAGTGACGCCGGCACAGCGAGACATAGGTCTCATTGCCGCCGATTTGCACTTGCGCGCCCTTGTTCAGTGCTTTTCCGTCCGGGCCTTTGCGAACCACCATGGTTGCTTTCTTGCCGCAAAAACATATGGTTCTGACTTCGCGCATTTCATCCGCCCACGCAAGAAGTGCGGCTGAGCCTGCAAAAAGTTCACCCATAAAATCAACCCGCAATCCATAGCACATGATCGGCACACCCAGATCATCGACAGCCCGGGCCAGTTGCCAGACCTGCGCTTTAGTCAGAAACTGAGCCTCATCGAAAAACACGCAAGCAACCGGCCCAAGCGCAAAGCGGGCGGATAGTTTGGCAAACAGATCCTCGTCCGGGCCAAAGGTATCGGCAGGCTCGCCAATGCCAATACGGCTGGCGATGCGGCCGTCTCCGGCACGGTTGTCGAACTGGGCCGTCATCAGATAGGTCGTCATGCCGCCTTCGCGGTAATTGTGCGACGCTTGCAATAGCGAGGTCGATTTGCCCGCGTTCATTGTGGAATAGTGAAAATACAGTTTGGCCATGCCCTGCTGATAGCAAGCGGGCAAGCAGACATGCAAGCAGCCAGGGCCGTTGTCAGATAAAGAGTTCAAGCGAGACCGGGTAGCAAAACGGACATTGTCCCGAAAAGACTCGCAGAGGCCAGACCCCGGCCTCTGCGTAAATCTTTACCTGACCACGAATCTGACAGCCCGCCGCTTGGCAAATGGAAACAGCATCAACCATCCCCTTTTTGGGACAAATACACGGCGGACTTCACCCAAGTCGATGCTGGGGACACCGACGACTCGTTACTGCTCCGGTTTCCCGGAACTGAAATAAGAATGACAAATTCCGTTCAAGTGATTAATGGGAAAAGATATCCGAATTTCCCCCATTCGCGGGGCCCCTGCCAAGGACGTCTGAATGAGCGTTGAAGGTTATCTGAAAAAGCACACCGAAGCGCTGGTAAAGGATGTGGGCATCGAGGCCGCCTGCAGTCTGACGGGCAAATCCAAGGCGACCTTGGGGCGGTACTATTCCGAGACCGGCGAGCATGACGATCGCTTTATGCCGATTGACGTTGTGGCCGCGTTGGAAGCGGCAGCGCGTTTTCCGCATGTGACCTCGGCGCTGGCCGATCTGCGGGGCATCACGATGTCTTATGACACCCAGCGGCGCAATGCGGCGACAACCGACGTCAACCAGGATGTCGTGTCTTTGTCACAACGATTTGCGCAACTGATGGCGGAATATGGCGCCGCAATCGGCGACGGCGTGATTTCGGTAAACGAAGCCAAAAGGTTGTTGCGCGAAACGCTGGCCATCCAGCAGGTTCTGTTGGAAATGAAACTGAACCTGGAAGAAGAAACGAACTAGAATAGCCGCAGCCCCGGATCCGACCCGGGGCCTTGGGCCATAGTCATGGCAATTTATGCGCTGACCGATTTCGGGCGGCTTTGACCAGAATGCCGAACCGATTTGCGAGGAGCATGCTGCCCACCTAGTTTCTGTCCGCCCGGTTTTTGCCCACCCTCAGGCCGGTTGAACGGCTTTGACGACGGGTTGCCTGCAGGCCGGTTCTGGCCCGGTTGAACACTCGGTTTGGAAACTGCAGATTTTTGCCCCATAGATTTCTGTCCGGGCCGCCCGCCACCTTTTGGCTGCTGGCGACCGCCCCGGTTCTGATTGGACTTGGCTGCTGCCGAAATTGCGTCTCCGGCCCAGGGTGCGCCGCCAATCACCGGCAAAGCCGTTTTCAGCATCTTTTCGATGGCTTTGAACTCATCCATCTCGGCGGGGGCGCAAAACGCAATCGCTTTGCCTTCGGCCCCGGCGCGGGCGGTGCGGCCAATCCTGTGCACATAGTTTTCGGGGACATTGGGCATGTCATAGTTATAGACGTGGCGCACGCCGGGAATATCAATGCCACGCGCCGCGACATCGGTGGCTACAAGCACGTCCAGTTTGGCTTCACGGAAATCGGTCAATGTGCGGTCGCGTTGGTTCTGGCTTTTGTTGCCATGGATAGAGCCCGCACTGAACCCCCACGAGACCAGCAATTTCATCAGCTTTTCAGAACCGTGCTTGGTGCGACCGAACACCAGTGCCTGTTCGCCCGGATGGGTCTTGAGATAGCCTTCCAGAAGCTTGGCCTTGTCGCCTTGCGGGATGAAATGCACGGCTTGAGTAATTTTCTCGACAGGTTTGCCCGGCGGCGCGACTTGCACCTTCACAGCATCGCGAAGATAGGTTGAAGCCAGTTCTTCAATCAGCTTGGGCATTGTCGCCGAAAACAGCAGCGTCTGTCTTTTCAGGGGAATATGCTTGGCGATTTTTTTCAGCGCATGGATAAAGCCCATGTCCAGCATCTGATCGGCCTCGTCCAGCACCAGATAGCCGCAATGCTCCAGATTGACTGCCTTACGCTCCAGCAGGTCGATCAGGCGACCTGGGGTGGCAACCAGAACATCGGTGCCTTTCGCAAGGCGTTCTGTCTGGCGGAAAAGCGATTGTCCACCGGTCACTGTATGCACTTTGCATGCCGTGCCTTTGGTGAAAACCTCAAGATTAACCGCGATTTGCGCAACAAGTTCGCGCGTCGGGGCAAGGATCAGCGCACGCACATTGCGCGGCCCGGGCGGATGACCGATATCCAAAAGACGGTGCAGCAATGGCAGCCCAAAGGCTGCGGTCTTGCCAGTGCCGGTTTGCGCAAGACCCATCAGGTCTCGTCCTGCCATGACATGCGGAATCGCCTGCACCTGGATCGGTGTCGGCGTGGTAATTGTGGTTTTGGCCAGAGTTGCCAGTATTTTGGGCGACAGGCCCAAATCTGCAAAAGTCGTCATCAATGTCTTTCCGGCGGCCACATGCCGCCTGTCCGGGCCACACCATGTGACCTCGGCAGTGGGAAGCGACCAACCCTCGTGCCGGAAATATTCCCGTCCACCGTGATGATCGCGGAACCCCTGCGTGCGGTGGGAACCAATGTCGGGGCCTTTCACATGCTCACGCGGCACGGGCTCTCCGATTGGCAGCACATGGGCGCAAGCGGCCAAAATGTCAAGCCGCAATGACGTGGTGCGAGGCCTTAACAGGCGACGAATGGATTTTCTGCAAGCGCCCGGCCTTAGACAAACTGCTCGCCGATCAGCCTTTCTTCCAATCCGTGCCCTGGATCAAACAAGATGCGGTGCGCGACACTTGGTTCTGATCTGATCTCGACAAAGACAACATCGCGGACTGATCTGCCATCCGCATCGGCCATCACCGGGCGCTTTTGCGGCTCCAGCACGTCAAAGCGTACGACCGCCGTTTTGGGCAACAGCGCCCCGCGCCATCTGCGGGGGCGAAAGGCCGCCACTGCGGTCAGCGCCAGAACGTCAGACCGGATAGGCAAGATTGGCCCATGTGCGGAATAGTTGTAGGCAGTGGATCCGGCTGGCGTCGCCACCAACGCACCGTCGCAGACCAGTTCGTCAAGGCGTACTTTGCCATCAATGCTGATGCGCAGTTTTGCGGCCTGCGGTCCCGCACGCAACAGCGATACCTCATTGATCGCCAGTGCGTCGGTTACCTTGCCAGAGGTGGTCTTTGCTTGCATTGCCAGCGGGTTGATTTCCGCTTCTTCGGCTGCGGCAAGCCGTTCTCGCAGGCCGTCGCCGGAATAGGCGTTCATCAAGAACCCGATGGTGCCGCAATTCATCCCGTAAACCGGCAGTCCCAAGGCCTGGGTTGCATGCAATGTCTGCAACATGAACCCATCACCGCCAAGCGCTACCACCCAGGCCGCGCGCTTGATTGGACATTGGCCATAGACCGCCGTCAGCGCCGCCAATGCCGCTTGCGCGGCAGGTGCCGGGCTGGCCTTGAAAGCAATGTCGCGATGCACCATTCGCCAATCCTTTTTGTCAACTTCGCCAGTCTTGGCGATCTGGTACAGCAAACTCAAGCCCTCTCCCGACACCCGACAAGAAAGATGATTTCGCCAACGGTGCCGCCTGCGTCGTTTTCTTACCTTTCCCGATTGTCAGGTTTGCTTTAGAAGCCAACCAGCCCGATTTACAGATCCGAGGAGACACCTATGAACGCCCCGCACCGCGACACCGGTTTCTTTGCCGAACCTCTGTCTTCCCGCGATCCGGAATTGTTCGGCGCGATGACCCAGGAACTGGGCCGTCAGCGCGACGAGATCGAACTGATCGCTTCCGAAAACATCGTGTCGCGCGCTGTGATGGAGGCGCAGGGGTCTGTGTTGACCAACAAATACGCCGAAGGCTATCCGGGCAAGCGGTATTATGGCGGTTGTCAGTATGTCGATATCGCCGAAAACCTTGCAATTTCTCGCGCTTGCGAACTGTTCGGCGTGGCCTTCGCCAACGTCCAACCCAATTCCGGATCACAGGCCAACCAGGGCGTGTTTCAAGCCCTTCTCAAACCCGGTGACACCATCCTTGGGATGAGCCTTGATGCAGGTGGCCACCTGACCCATGGTGCCGCGCCAAACCAGTCGGGCAAATGGTTCAATGCCGTGCAATACGGCGTGCGCCGCCAGGATCTGACGCTGGATTATGATCAGGTGCAGGCCCTTGCCACCGAACATCAGCCCAAGATGATCATTGCGGGCGGATCGGCCATTCCCCGCATCATCGACTTCCCGCGCATGCGGGCGATTGCGGATTCTGTCGGCGCAATCCTGTTGGTCGATATGGCGCATTTTGCGGGCCTTGTGGCCGCAGGCCTGTATCCGTCGCCTTTCCCGCATGCCCATGTGGCCACAACCACCACCCACAAGACCCTGCGCGGCCCACGCGGCGGCATGATCCTGACAAACGATGAAACGATTGCCAAAAAGGTCAATTCAGCGATTTTTCCGGGCATCCAAGGCGGCCCCTTGATGCATGTCATCGCCGCGAAAGCCGTGGCTTTTGGCGAAGCGCTACAACCCGGTTTCAAAACCTATCAGGCACAAGTGATCAAGAACGCGCAGGCGCTGGCGGATCAATTGATGAAAGGCGGCCTTGATATCGTCACCGGCGGTACAGACAGCCACCTGATGCTGGTCGATCTGCGTCCAAAAGGCGTCAAAGGCAACGCCACTGAAAAAGCATTGGGGCGCGCCCATATCACCTGCAACAAAAACGGCATTCCGTTTGACACGGAAAAACC
>JANNSG010000047.1:0-15714 GCA_031402355.1 Pseudorhodobacter sp.
ACAAACCGTCGCAGGTTCCCAAGGCTCAACACAAGGTATTGAAATCTATATAAACTTTGCCCGCGACTTTCTATGCAGAAAGGTTGCGGGGCCGCAAAGGCTCTGCTACACCCCGCCCAAATCGAGACGCATGCGATATGTGTGCGCCATGAGTAGCTTCTGGCCTTGGCGCAAGCTTGGAAACCGAAGCACAACAGCGGAAGGATTGACGTGTCAGAACCTGCTTCGATCTCGACCGGCATTGCTTCGCGTTACGCGACAGCGCTGTTTGACATTGCAAAAGAAGAGAAGGCGTTAGCGGGCCTTGAGGCAGATGCCACGGCGCTTGCCGATGCTCTTGCTGCCAGCCCTGAACTGGCGACGATGATTGCATCACCGATCATTTCGCGCGTTGAACAAGCCGGAGCGATCGCTGCCATTGCGGCCAAGATGGGCGTTTCGCCCTTGATGGCTAACACGCTGGCCCTGATGGGCGCAAATCGTCGCCTGTTTGTGTTGCCGCAATTCATTGCAGACCTGCGCGCCCGCATTTCCGCCGAAAAAGGCGAGATGACCGCCGAAGTCACTGCCGCAAAGGCGTTGACCGCTGCGCAAAGCAAAAAGCTTGCGGCCACGCTTAAGGCGAAGGTCGGCAAAGACATCATTCTGAAAACCACAGTAGACGCGTCGCTTATCGGCGGTCTTGTCGTCAAGTTGGGCTCGACCATGATTGATACGTCAGTCAAGGCAAAGCTCGCAGCCCTGCAAAATGCAATGAAAGAGGTCGGGTAATGGGTATCCAAGCTGCTGAAATTTCGGCAATCCTGAAGGACCAGATCAAGAATTTCGGTAAAGAAGCCGAAGTTGCCGAAGTTGGCCGTGTGTTGTCCGTCGGTGACGGCATCGCGCGTGTTCACGGTCTGGACAATGTTCAGGCTGGTGAAATGGTTGAATTCCCCGGCGGTATCCGCGGGATGGCCCTGAACCTTGAAGTTGACAACGTGGGTATCGTTATTTTCGGTGACGACCGGTCGATCAAGGAAGGTGACGTTGTAAAGCGCACCAAATCCATCGTGGACGTGCCTGCGGGCAACGCCTTGCTGGGCCGCGTTGTAGACGGTCTTGGCAACCCGATTGACGGCAAAGGCCCGATTGCAGCGACCGAGCGTCGCGTGGCCGACGTAAAGGCCCCCGGCATCATCCCGCGCCAGTCGGTGCATGAACCGATGGCAACCGGCCTGAAATCGGTTGACGCGATGATCCCGGTTGGCCGTGGCCAGCGCGAACTGATCATCGGTGACCGCCAGACCGGTAAAACCGCCATCGCGCTTGATACGATCCTGAACCAGAAAGCTTCGAACGAAGCGGCGGGTTCGGACGAATCCAAAAAGCTGTATTGCATCTATGTGGCCATCGGGCAGAAACGGTCTACCGTGGCGCAGTTGGTGAAGAAGCTGGAAGAATCCGGTGCGATTGATTACACAATCGTGGTGGCGGCTACCGCATCTGACCCGGCACCTTTGCAGTTTCTGGCCCCGTATGCCGCAACCGCGATGGCAGAATTCTTCCGCGACAATGGCCGCCATGCACTGATCATCTATGATGATCTGTCCAAGCAGGCCGTAGCTTATCGCCAGATGTCTTTGCTGCTGCGTCGCCCACCGGGCCGCGAAGCCTATCCCGGCGACGTGTTCTATCTGCACAGCCGCCTTCTGGAACGGTCGGCAAAACTGAACGCTGACAATGGCTCGGGTTCTTTGACCGCGCTGCCGATCATTGAAACCCAAGGTGGCGATGTGTCGGCGTTTATTCCGACAAACGTGATTTCGATCACCGATGGCCAGATCTTCTTAGAGACCGAATTGTTCTATCAGGGCATTCGCCCGGCTGTGAACACAGGTCTGTCGGTATCCCGCGTTGGATCGTCTGCACAGACGGATGCGATGAAATCGGTGGCTGGGAAGGTCAAGCTGGAACTGGCGCAATACCGCGAAATGGCGGCGTTTGCACAGTTCGGGTCTGATCTTGATGCCTCGACCCAGCAACTGCTGAACCGTGGCGCGCGTCTGACGGAACTGATGAAGCAGGCGCAATATTCGCCGCTGACCAACGCCGAAATCGTCTGTGTGATTTATGCAGGCACCTCTGGGTATCTGGACAAGGTCGCGGTGAAGGACGTGGGTCGTTACGAGGCCGGTCTGCTGAAGCACCTGCGCACCAACGACAAAGCGCTGCTCGACGACATCACCAAGAATGACCGCAAGGTTAAGGGTGAATTGGAAGACAAGATCAAGGCTGCCTTGACCACGTTCGCCAAAGACTTCGTTTAAGGTCCGGTTGGGGGAGATAACAGATGCCCAGCCTTAAGGACCTTAAAAACCGGATCGGCAGCGTAAAGAACACGCGCAAGATCACGAAGGCGATGCAAATGGTTGCAGCTGCCAAGCTGCGCCGTGCGCAAGAGTCTGCTGAAGCGGCCCGTCCGTATGCAGAGCGGATGATTTCCGTTGTGGCGGGGCTGTCGTCATCGGTTGGAAATACCGATGGCGCGCCGCGTCTGTTGGCTGGCACAGGTGCCGACAAGGTGCATCTTCTGGTGGTCATGACGTCGGAACGCGGGCTCTGTGGTGGGTTCAACTCCACCATCGTGCGTCTGGCACGGGCGAATGCAGCCAAGTTGTTGGCCGCTGGCAAAACGATCAAAATTCTGACCGTTGGCAAGAAAGGGCGCGAACAATTGCGCCGCGATCTGGGCCAGTATTTTGTCAGCCATGTTGACCTGAGCGATGTGAAGCGTCTTGGCTATGTCAACGCGCAAACCATCGCGCGCGAAATCCTGTCGCGGTTTGATGGCGGCGAGTTTGACGTGGCGACGCTGTTTTTCAACCGCTTCCAATCGGTGATTGCGCAGATACCTACCGCACAGCAAATCATTCCGGCGACGTTTGATGCCACGGCGCAAGTATCGGCGCTGTATGATTATGAACCGGGCGAAGAGGCCATTTTGGCCGACCTTCTGCCGCGCGGCGTGGCGACGCAAGTCTTTACCGCCTTGCTGGAAAATGGCGCCTCCGAACAGGGTGCCCGTATGTCGGCCATGGACAACGCCACGCGCAACGCGGGCGACATGATCAACCGCCTGACCATCCAATACAACCGCTCGCGTCAGGCCGCGATCACCAAAGAGCTTATCGAAATCATCTCTGGTGCGGAGGCGCTTTGACGATGCAGGCCCGGGCACTTCCTTCAGGACAAACCACACAGCCGAATGTGCGGTATGTCGACGGACCTCGGGCGTTTTCGAAAACCTTTACCGTTTGCACGATCCTGCATCGGCAGGAAAACTACGATCGGCTTCTGCGATCTTTCGCACGTTTGGGTTTTGACGCGGAAAACACGGAATTTCTGGCGTTCGACAACCGTGAAAGCAACAGGTTTGACGGCTACCGCTTTGTTCGTCAAGGCGTGTCGGAAGCTCAGGGTCAATATGTGATCTTTTGCCATGACGATATCGAACTGATTGATCTTGGCTTTGATGATCTGAAAAGCCGCCTGGAAGACCTTGAGGCGATGGATCCGGTCTGGTCGATTGCCGGCGTGGCTGGTGGGCAGTTCCATCCCAAAGAGGCGATATTGGCAAATCTTGCCTATCACATAACCGATCGCTATGGGGCAGATCGCAAGTCTGACGAGCCGTTCCCAAGCCGCGTTGAAACAGTCGACGAATGTTTCTTTGTGATGCCGGCCATCCGCGCATCAGTTCCATCGCTTGATCTGCAGGGGTTTCATTTCTTTGCGACGGATGTCTGTTTGCAGGCGGAATTTCTGGGTGGCCGTGCCTATGTGATTTCATTCCTGCTACACCATCATGGCCGGGGGACGAAAGGCACTGACTTTCGTCAACAACGCCGGGCGATTTCAAACAAGTACCGACGCTATTTCCCTGGGCGAACGCTCTTGGCGACCACTGGACCTGTTCCACTAGGATAGGCCGACGGCGACAACAGCGAACCTCTGAGGCGTCACAGCAACAACCTTATCCCCAGATGACCGGGGCAGAAACTTAGGAGAAGCCAATGGCTAAAGCACCAAAATCGCAGGGCAAAATCACGCAGGTGATCGGCGCCGTTGTGGACGTGCAGTTTGATGGCGATCTGCCCGCCATTCTGAACGCACTTGAAACGCACAACAACGGCAAGCGGCTGGTCATGGAAGTGGCCCAGCATCTTGGCGAAAATACCGTGCGCGCCATTGCGATGGACGCAACCGAAGGTCTGGTGCGGGGCGAGCCTGTAACAGACATCGGGTCGCCCATCATGGTGCCAGTTGGCAACGCGACATTGGGCCGTATTCTGAACGTCATCGGCGAGCCGGTTGATGAAAAAGGCCCGGTTGCGGCATCTGAATTCCGCGCCATACACCAGCCAGCGCCGACCTTTGCGGAACAGGCGACGTCGTCTGAAATTCTGGTAACCGGCATCAAGGTGATCGACCTTTTGGCGCCATACTCCAAGGGCGGCAAGATCGGGTTGTTCGGTGGTGCGGGCGTTGGCAAGACCGTTTTGATCATGGAATTGATCAACAACATCGCCAAAGTGCACTCTGGCTTTTCGGTGTTTGCGGGCGTGGGCGAACGCACCCGTGAAGGCAACGACCTTTACCACGAAATGATCGAATCCGGTGTTATCGTGCCGGATGATCTGGAAAAATCCAAAGTGGCCCTTGTATACGGTCAGATGAACGAGCCGCCAGGCGCGCGTATGCGTGTGGCGCTTTCCGGCCTGACACTTGCCGAACAGTTCCGGGACCAGTCGGGCACCGACGTTCTGTTCTTTGTGGATAACATCTTCCGCTTTACCCAAGCCGGCTCCGAAGTGTCGGCACTGTTGGGTCGTATCCCGTCTGCCGTGGGCTATCAGCCAACACTGGCGACCGATATGGGCGCGCTGCAAGAACGTATCACATCGACCAAAGCCGGTTCGATCACCTCGGTTCAGGCGATCTATGTGCCAGCGGACGATTTGACCGACCCTGCGCCAGCGACATCCTTCGCCCACTTGGACGCAACGACCAACTTGTCGCGCGCCATTTCGGAACTTGGGATTTATCCGGCGGTTGACCCGCTCGATTCAACCTCGCGCCTGATGGACCCGCTGGTTCTGGGGCAAGAGCATTACGATGTGGCCCGTTCGGTTCAGGGCATCTTGCAGCGTTACAAGTCGCTGCAAGACATCATCGCCATTCTGGGCATGGACGAACTTTCCGAAGAAGACAAACTGACAGTTGCCCGCGCCCGCAAGATCCAGCGGTTCCTGAGCCAGCCGTTCGACGTAGCGAAGGTCTTCACCGGGTCTGACGGCAAGCAGGTGCCATTGGATGAAACAATCAGCTCGTTCAGGGCCGTGGTTGCGGGTGAATATGACCATCTGCCAGAAGCGGCCTTCTACATGGTTGGCGGCATTCAGGAAGTGATCGAAAAAGCGCAGCGTCTTGCTGCGGCAGCAGCATAAGAGGGCGCTATGGCAGGCACATTGCAATTTGATCTTGTGTCGCCAGAGCGCAAACTTGCGTCCGTTGCGGCAACTGAAGTGCAAATTCCGGGCGCCGATGGCGATCTGACAGCGATGGAGGGGCATTCCCCCACCATCACCACGCTGCGCCCCGGCGTTTTGCGCGTTATCGGCGCGTCGGGCACGCAGGCCTATGTTGTGACTGGCGGCTTTGCCGAAATCACGGCAACCGGTGTTTCGGTTCTGGCCGAACGCGCTATTCCGTTGGACGAAGCAACGCCTGCGGTGATGGATACGTTGGTTGCCGAAGTGCGTGAACTGGCCGCTTCCAGCACCGACAAAGACACCGCTGAAAAACTGGTGCAAGACACCTTGGCCATGCGCGCAGCCGCTGGGCACTGAACTTTCGGTGAAAAGACGTGAAATGGCCCCGATTGCGGGGCCTTTTCTTTTTCATTTCCTAACTTTTGCCGTGAATACCGGTTAAGAAAGCCGCAAGAGGTAATTGGTATGAAGCGTATTTCGTCAGGTAGTATTGGTGTAGATCAAGGATCTCGGGTCCTGTTTTCGGATTTTGCCGATGGCGGAATGATGTGGACAGGGCAAGGCCCGCGCGAAAGCCGCCATACGGTAACATTCAAGGAAACTTATGCAGAAGTGCCATCAGTGACGGTCTCAATATCCATGTGGGATTTGGATCAGAAAACCAATGCGCGGGCTGATATCTCTGCCGAAAACATCACTGCAGCCTGTTTTGATCTGGTCTTTCGCACCTGGGGCGACAGCCGCGTAGCACGGATCAGGGCCGACTGGATGTCCATAGGGCCTTTGCGCGATCCGGATGGGTGGGAATTGTATTGATCTCCCGCTTATCAAGCCTTTGGGGCTTTCTTCGCTGACCGCACGATAAGCACCCGAAGGGTGGCGCTGAGTGTGCGTTACAGCAGCTTCGTATACATGCCTTCATAGATCGGGATCAGGGTTTCCGTCTCAAACAAAGACGATACCGACGTGCCATTCCAGATGTTCAGAATGGCTTGGGCAAACACCGGGGCCGTGGGCACAATGCGGATGTTGCGGGCATTCTTCACGGCCTCGCTCGGCTCTATCGAATCTGTGATCACCAGACTTTTCATCACCGACTTTTCCACCCGTTCCACTGCCGGGCCAGACAGAACGCCATGCGTGATATAGGCATGCACTTCGGTCGCACCGTTTTCAATCAGCACTTCGGCGGCCTTGCATAGCGTCCCGGCCGTATCGCAGATGTCATCAACGATGATGCACTTCTTGCCAGCCACGGTACCGATTACCGTCATCTCGGCCACTTCGCCCGCCTTTTCCCGGCGCTTATCAACAATGGACAGCGGCGCATTGATCCGCTTTGCCAGATCGCGCGCCCGCGCCACACCGCCGACATCGGGCGAGACGACCATAATATCGTCCATTGCATCCTTGAAGTGATGCTCGATATCCAGTGCAAAAATTGGGGATGCATAAAGGTTGTCTACCGGAATATCGAAGAAACCCTGAATCTGCGCCGCATGCAAATCCAGTGTCAGCACACGGTCAATCCCGGCTTCGGTGATCATGTTGGCCACAAGTTTGGCAGTGATTGGTGTTCGCGCCTTTGATCGGCGATCCTGCCTTGCATAGCCGAAATAGGGAATGACGGCGGTGATGCGATCCGCAGAAGACCGCCGCAGTGCATCGGTGATGATCAGAAGCTCCATCAGATTGTCATTTGCAGGGTTGGATGTGGACTGGATGATATACATGTCCTCGCCCCGGACGTTTTCGTAAACCTCGACGAAGATTTCCTGATCATTGAACCGTTCCACCCGTGCCTCGACCAAACCAACCTGCACCCCCCGGTGCATCGACATCCGCCGAGCAATGCCCTTGGCGAGGCTTAGATTGGCGGTACCAGAGATCAGTTTCGGCTCGGTTATTGCTGCCATTCTGGGGTTCCCTGACCTGATCCGCGTGACGGATTCGTAACGTTGACACCGCTTATCACCCAGATAGGGTCTTGGAAACCAACGCCATCCGAAAGGGACCATAAAATGCCACAGATAGACTATTTTTTCGCGGCCATTTCCCCCTTTGTCTATCTTGGCGGTCAGCGGCTGGAGGCGATTGCAGCCAAACACGGGGCGACGCTGCGCTATATTCCGATAGACGCGCCGGCCTTGTTTCCCCGTACCGGAGGCCAAGTGTTGGCCGAGCGGCATGCCTCACGCAAGGCCTATCGTCTGCAGGAGTTGAAACGCTGGTCGGCACGACTGGCTATGCCATTGAACCTGCCGCCTGCATTTTTTCCAGTAAACCCGGCCCCTGCGTCTTATGCCATTATCGCGGCGGCCAAGGTGGGCGGCGGCGATTTGGGCGGTCTGGTGCACGCCTTTCCCCGAGCGGTCTGGGCTGAAGAGCGGAATATTTCCGATGACGGTGTGGTAAAGGAAATACTGTCCAGTCACGGCTTTGATCCGGCCATTGCCGATAAATACATGCTGATGGCCGCTGAAACCTATGCCAGCAACCTGGAAGAAGCCGTATCGCGCGGGGTGTTTGGGGTGCCTAGCTACGCTGTGGGCGAGCAGATTTTTTGGGGCCAGGATCGGCTGGAGGATCTGGATTTGCATTTGGCAGGCAAGATCTGATGGCCGAAGACATGGCCGCCATCGAAACCGCAGCTTGCCGAATATGGACCAAGGGTGGCGCGCGGCCGGTTTTGGCACTGCATTGTTCCTTGGCGCATGCCGGGGCATGGTCGGGGCTGGTGGATCATCTGTCGGGCGTGACTGTTACCGCACCGGATCAGCCGGGGCATGGCCGGGCCGCCAACTGGGACGGGGTCAGCGATCTGCACGGGCTGACCACCCGCCTTTCGATCGAACAGGCGATCATCATTGGTGGCAATGCCCCGATAGACATCATAGGCCATTCCTTCGGGGCGACCGTTGCCCTGCGTATTGCACTTGAGCGCCCTGATCTGGTGCGATCACTGGTCTTGATCGAACCACCGCTGTTTGCCGCTGCGCGCGCCGGGGGGGCATCTGCCTTTGCGCCCTTTCAGACAGATCATTTGCGCGTGGCACAGACCCTTGCCGAAAGATCCCGCCAAGATGCCGCAGCGTTGTTTCACGGCATCTGGGGAAATGGCGTTGCCTTTGATGATCTGCCACCGCGGCAACAACACTATATGGCGGACCGCATTCATTTTATCGCCGCACAGAACCCCTTTTTGCTGAACGACACCGCAGGCCTTTTGCGCTATATGGGGCTGGAAAGCGTAGGTGTTCCGGTGCTGCTGGTAGAAGGTGCGGCGTCACCCGCTATCGTTCATGCAGTACTGGATGAACTCGCCCGCCGCTTGCCACAGGTGACGCGGTTTGTGGTGCCGGACGCCGGGCATATGGTGCCGATCTCCCATCCGGGTGCGGTGGCCGAGGCGGTTATGGCACATCTGGCGCGGTGCTAGCTGCGCAGAAACTTTAGCAAACCGTCCACTTCGGCCTCAGTCGTGTTCCATGAAGTCACCAACCGCGCGGCTTCGCGGCCCTCTGGCGCAGGCATTTGGTAGTAGGCGGCACCGTTTGCTTCTGCACGGGCATGCGTGCCTGTCGGCCATTCAGGGAAAAGCATGTTGGCCTGAACGGGGTGGGTCAGGTGCGCGTCTGGGATTGCTTCAATGCCTCGCGCCAGCCGCGCGCCCATCGCGTTGGCGCGGGTGGCAAGACGCAGCCACAGATCGTCTGCCAGGTAAGCCTCCATCTGTGCCGACAGGAAGCGGTGCTTGGAAAACAGATGCCCGCCGCGTTTGCGGCGCAACTCAAACTCCCACGCTTTGGCAGGGTCGAATATCACCACCGCCTCGACGCCTAAGCAGCCGTTTTTGGTGCCACCAAAAGTTAATACGTCGATGCCAGCCGCCCACGTAAGATCTGCAGCACTTGTGTTGGTTGTGACCAAAGCATTGGTAAAACGTGCGCCATCCATGTGGCAAGGGAGGCCATAAGATCTTGCGACAGCCGTCAAAGCAGCCACTTCCGCCGAGTTGTAGACTGTGCCCGCTTCGGTAACATTGGTGATGGATACCATGCCACGCTGCACGCAGTGCACGCCCCCTTGGCCAATCCGACCAATGGCTTGGGCAAGGGTTTCGGGCGTCATTTTGCCATGCGCGCCGTCCACAGGCACCATTTTTGCACCGTTTGTGTAGAATTCTGGCGCGCCGCATTCATCCACTGCGATATGGGCATCGGCATGGGCAAAGACGGTTGTCCACGGTTGCGCATAAAGCGCCAAGGCAAGGGAATTGGCTGCGGTTCCGGTCGATACAAGGTAAACGGCGGCTTCGGGGTGTTCGAACACCTCGCGCAGACGCTTAGTGACCCGCGCCATGATATCATCAGCACCGTAACTGCGCGCAAAGCCTTCGTTGGCGCGGGCAAGGGCAGCCATGATTTCGGGGGCGGCACCCGATGCGTTGTCAGAGGTGAAAAACATCAGGGGGTTTCCTCGATAATATGGTCTTCCCAGTCTTCTTCGGGCACTTCGAATTCCGGGATGGTCCAGCCCTGCACCGATGCGCCCGCATCATGCACCGACTGCGGATCACCGGTGATCAGCGGGTGCCATGAATACAGAGGCTTGCCCTCATGCAGCAGACGGTAAGCACAGGTGCGGGGCATCCAATACGCGATTTTCGGCAGGGTTTTCGGCGACAAGCGCACGCAATCTGGCACGAATTGATGGCGGATCGGGTATTGTGCGCAACGGCAGGTTTCGTTGTCCAACAGGCGACACGCGATACGGGTATAGGCGATTTCGCCGGTATCTTCATATTCAATCTTGTTCAGGCAGCATTTGCCGCAGCCGTCGCACAGCGCCTCCCATTCGGTTTGGTTCATGTTCTTCAGAGGAACGGTTTCCCAGAATTTCGAGCGCGTCTTGTCAGTCATGGCTCGGCCGTCAGAATATCGCGGGCGCGGGCGCAATCTGCGCCCATTTGGGCAAGCAAACCGGGCAGGTCATCGAATTTAAGTTCGGGGCGCAGGTAATCGACGAAGGCGATCGAAAGGTGCTGGCCGTAAAGATCGCCTTTGAAGTCAAATAGAAAGGTTTCAAGATTGGGCTGGTTCATGCCAAACATCGGCCGCACGCCAAGGCTGGCTGCACCTTGATAGCTGCCTGCCTGCGGCCCCGTCAGCACATCGGCAAAGACCGCATAGACACCAAAGCGGGGCAGATGAAGGCCTGCCACCGACATATTGGCGGTGGGATAACCCAACTCTCGACCCCGTTTTTCGCCATGTATGACCTCACCCTCGATGCGGTGCCAGTGCCCAAGCATCGCCTGGGCATCCCGAGGGCGGCCGTCTGTCAAGGCTTTGCGGATGGCGGTGGAGGAGATTTCTATGCCGTCTGATTTGACCAGATCAGCAACGGTAACCGAAAAACCGTATTTATGACCAAGAGCTTGCAGGTCTGCCGCTTTGCCAAGCCGGCCCTTGCCAAAGCAGAAATCCGCGCCGACGACGACGTGGGACAGGCCAAGGCCGCCCGCCAGAACAGCCTGCGCAAACTGGTCAGGGGTTAGCGCCGCCAGTTCCGGGCCGAAGGGCAGTTCATAAAGCCGCTCAACACCAAGCTTTGCCAAGCGGTTGGCGCGGGCTTCGGAATTCATCAGGCGGAAGGGTGGGGACTGGGGCGCGAAATATTCGCGTGGGTGGGGCTCAAACGTCAGGATACCAAGCGGGGCGTCGGTGCGGGCAAGGTCGATGACTTTGCTATGGCCAAGATGTACGCCGTCAAAGTTGCCCATGGCAACCGATGTACCCTTTGCTGTATCGTCAAGCCCTTGCCAATGTTGGTAAATCTGCATCGTGCCCCGGTTACGGGGTGATGCCCCGCTAGTCGAACTTGCGGCTTGGCGCCAGAACCAGCGCCTCGCCTTTCAGCACAACCGTATCGCCCACTGCGCAGTGGGTTTCAAGGGTTACCCGGCGTTTGGCGTGGTCGATCGCGGTCACTTTCACCTCGGCATAGACGGTATCGCCGGGGCGGACGGGGGCCATGAATTTCAGGCTTTGGCCAAGATAGACGGCACCGTGGCCCGGAAGCTGTTCGCCAATGACTGCGGAAATCAACGCGGCGGTCAGCATTCCGTGGGCGACCCGACCTTGAAATATTGTATCCTGCGCATAGGATTCGTCCAGGTGAACCGGGTTATGATCGGTCGAGACTTCGGCAAAAAGCGTTATATCCCGGTCCGTTACGGTTTTTCGCAGATAGCGGACCATGCCGATTTCGATGTCCTCAATGCAAATCGTGCCACGTGGCATATTGTCAAGCATCCTGCGAATCCTCGGGTCAACTGTAACAGGATGCTAGCAAATGCTGCGCTGCAGAGCAATCCTGCACGCAAGATAATTACCAGGCGCTGCGTCGGCGGGGAATTATATTAGCTGCGCAAGTTCGGCCTACCGCAGTTGACCCATCGCATAAATTGCGGAAATCTGCTTGTCGTCAAGCCAGGCATCCAGCAAACCTTTGTTCGGGTTCAATATATCTGGCCCGAACTGATCCACGGCAATGCCGCCGGTAATGAAGACGGTGTCCATCCCTTCGGCCAGACCGCCTTGAATATCGGTGTTGATGCCATCGCCAATACACAGAACCTGCGCGTCTTCATTGCCTGTCAATGCCGCCAAGCGACGGCGGGCAAGATCGTATATTGGCGGGTGGGGTTTACCGAAATAGAACACGCGACCGCCCATTTCCTCATAGGCCAGTGCCAGAGCGCCCGCACAGTACAGCCGCGTGTCGCCGAAATCGACAACGATATCGGGATTGGCGCATAGCATCGGCAAGTCCATGGTTTTGCTGAACAAAAGTGCGCTGCGGTAATCGTCTGGCGTCTCGGTCAGGTCATCAGCAAGACCGGTGCAGACAATGCCTTCGGCCTGGTCAAGGGTGGTGCGTTCAATCGGGGCCTCTGCCGCCACTGTTTGCGCCAGGTCGTCGGCAAAATCGGTGAAGAATGCGTCGTCTTTGGCTGCGCCGATGTGAAAGACGCGCCGCCCCACGGCCCCGGTGATCAGCGCGTATTGCGCGGCGTCGCCGGATGTGACCACTTCATCCCAGGCATCACGGGGCAGGCCCATGGCATCCAATTGGCTGACAACGCTGGGTTTTGGGCGTGGGGCGTTGGTCAACAGCACCACCTTTCCGCCCTTGGCGCGAAATGCTTGCAGAGCAGAAACGGCGGCGGGGAAGGGGGTTTTCCCGTTGTGCAGGCAGCCCCACAGATCACAAAACACGGCGTCATACCGGGTGGGGATTTTGGCAAGTGACGCGATGATTTGGGTCATTTTCGGCCTATCAGACTGTATTTTAACCGTGCTTATCACGTGCTTTTTGCTAGCAAACTTCAATTACGCCGCAGTAGGCGGACCGGGCGGAATACCGCCCGGCAACAGGATCAGAGTTTCAGCGCAGGGATGATCTGCTTTTTGCGGCTCATCACACCGGGAAGCACCACGGTATCGCCCGAGACTTTGACGCCGAACGACGCCTCGGCCATCTGCTTGACCAGATCGTTGGGCACCAGCAGTGTCGCTTCTTCTTTCAGGATATCGACGACGAACAGCAGCACCTGATCAGCGCCGTCTTCTTTGGCCACACCCACCATCGACGCCATCAAGGATGCTTTACGGTCCAGCACCACTTTGGGCGATGTGGTTTCAAGCACAGACACGCGCAATTCTTTGCCCGCGACGTTGTATTCCTTGCTGTCCATGCGCAGCAATTCAGCGTCCGAGAATCGCGATACGTCGGATTTGGCGGCGAACATGGCGGATGCCAGTTCCCCTATATTCACGCCTAGATCCGCTGCGAGTTTTTCGGCAACGGCGCGGTCATGGTCGGTGGTGGTCGGGCTACGGAATTCCAGGGTGTCTGACAGGATGCACGACAGCATGGCACCCTTGATCGCTGCCGGGCATTTCGCCAGATCATCGCCCATGATGTCATGCATCACGGTGGCCGTGCAGGCCAAGGGGCGGATCACCACATTGATCGGCGTGTTGGTTTTCAAACCACCCACAAGCATGTGATGATCGATGATTGCCATGATGTTGGCGTCATTGATCGAGGGCGGCAGTTCGGCAGGGTTGTTGGTATCGACGATCACGACGTTCTGGCCGGCGGCGACATCGGCAATGATATCGGGCTTGGCAAAGCCCCAATGCGTCAGCACAAACGCCGCTTCGGTGTTGGGTTCGCCCAGCAGCACGGGCTTGGCATCGCCGCCACGCAGGTTTGTCAGATACCAGGCCCAGATGATGGCAGACAGTGTGGCGTCGGTATCAGGGGATTTGTGGCCGAAAACAAGGGTGGTCATGGTTGGTTTGTTCCTTGGGAGGGGTTCGGCGCGCTTATAGGCAAGGGCGGCAAGCTTGTCACGGGGGCGGGCGGGTTTAGCAGCGGTTTCTTGGGGCGTACATGTATTCCACACCGTCAGAAGGCTGCAAAAGCTGTGCAACCAATTGGGCAGCTTACGGTACTGCCAGCCTTTCAAGCAGGAAACCCTTCCGCTCCAACAAAGCCAGCACGCCGTCCTGGCCTGACAGATGCAGCGCTCCGAAGGCGGCGAAAGCCGGCCCCTGCTGGGCGGCGGCCTCGATCACCGAAATCCAAGCCCGGTTGCGCTTGGCCATCAAGGCTTCTTCCATACGCGCGAATTCTGCGTTCACCTGGGCAGGCGTCGCATTGGGCAAGGCAAGGGACTGCATCCGGGTAAACTCCCATATGGCGCGGGTGTCTTGCGAGAAATAGGTATCGGCAAGGGTGGTCGCATAATCTGTGCCCAGCCCCTCCATCGCCAGGGTGGACCGGATCATCGACAGTTGGTCAGGCCCAGACAGGCCACCAAAAATACCAAACACGGTATCATAGGGTTCCAGCGCCTTGATCGGTACACCTTTGGCAAGAGCTGCAGCAATGATCTGGCCATCCAGCCCTTTTGATGTGACGGCCTGCGCCAGCGCACAGGGCGGTACGCTGAGCATCACCGACACATACCACGGCTGAAATTTTGCGACCATGAAGGCAGGCACATTCCGGGCGCGCATGGCAGCGGTCAAGGCTGTCCAATCTTCTGCGGGCAACTGGTCGATCAAGGTGGGCCCTTCGGTGATCAGCATCAATCCCGGGTCGCGGGCAATGCGGGCTTTCAGCGCCTTTTCCTCGTCCGGGCCCGCTTCGACCAGAACAGTGGTCGCCGCCGCAATCACCGGGGTCAGGGCCGCCATCGTGGCGTCATGACGGGGATCATCGAAATGGTAAGACCCGACCAATGTGATGCTTTGATCGCCTCTGGTCGCGCGCCAGAAATTGCCGACGGGATAGGGAATGAGTGCCGTTAGCCCGTCAAGCACGGCGCGGTCTTCGGGCGGCAGGGCAGCAATCAGGTTCCGGCCTATGCATTGCGCCTGCAACGGCGCTGCAAAGCAGATCAGCGCGGTCAAAATGGCGATCAGACGTTTCATGCGGGCTCCGTCATTGAGATTTGGGTTGTCTACCCCAGATAGGTGGCATTGATGGGGCAAAACGCCAATGCTGGAATAGGATTTTGTCGGTTCGTCCGACGAAATTCCACCGGGCACGGGGTTGACTCCCGCCGTCCGCTTGCCTATTTCAGCGCCAGTTAGCACTCGGATCGGATGAGTGCTAATCGTATTCAACCTGAAACCAAAAGGGAGTGTTTTCAGATGGCATTCAAACCGCTGCATGACCGCGTATTGGTGCGCCGCATTGAGGGCGACGACAAGACCAAGGGCGGCCTGATCATTCCGGAAACCGCCAAGGAAAAGCCCGCAGAGGGCGAGATCATTTCCGTGGGCGAAGGCGCACGCAAGGATTCGGGCGAGCTGATCGCACCGTCGGTCAAGGCTGGCGACCGGATTTTGTTCGGCAAATGGTCGGGCACCGAAGTGAAGGTTGGCGGCGAAGACCTGCTGATCATGAAGGAAAGCGATATCCTCGGGATTATCTCCTGATCTTTCGTCTTTCATCAAATTTAACTGAAATTCAGACAACCAGGAGCAAGCAAAATGGCTGCTAAGGACGTCAAGTTCGATACCGATGCCCGCGACCGCATGTTGCGTGGCGTAAACATTCTTGCCGACGCTGTGAAAGTTACCCTTGGGCCAAAAGG
>JANNSG010000048.1:0-31364 GCA_031402355.1 Pseudorhodobacter sp.
GATTGCGGTGTCCGGTGCTGGGCGCACATCGCTGGGTGGCGTCTGGGCTGGCGGCGACTGTGCCACTGGTGGCAATGACCTGACTGTCACTGCCGTGGCAGAAGGCCGCGATGCCGCGATGGTTATTCACAAAAGCCTGATGGCTTGAGGAGAGAACGCAATGGCAAATCTGACCACGGATTTCATCGGCATCAGATCCCCGTACCCGTTCTGGCTGGCCTCGGCGCCGCCAACCGACAAGGAATATAATGTACGGCGCGCGTTTGAGGCGGGCTGGGGCGGGGTGGTGTGGAAAACACTTGGCTCTGAGGGGCCGCCGGTCGTCAATGTCAACGGCCCCCGATATGGCGCGATCTGGGGGGCGGACCGGCGGCTGCTGGGCCTGAACAATATCGAACTGATCACCGACCGCCCGTTGGAGGTGAACCTTAGGGAAATCAAATCGGTCAAGCGCGACTACAAGGATCGCGCGATGATCATCAGCCTGATGGTGCCATGCGATGAAGACAGCTGGCGCGATATTCTGGCCCGGTTGGAAGATACCGAGGCGGACGGAGTAGAACTTAACTTTGGTTGCCCACATGGCATGGCCGAGCGGGGCATGGGATCAGCGGTGGGGCAGGTCCCGGAATATATCGAAATGGTGACGCGCTGGGTGAAAAAGCACTCGCGCATGCCCTGTATCGTCAAGCTGACACCCAATATCAGCGATATTCGCAAACCTGCCGAAGCGGCGAAACGTGGCGGGGCCGATGCGGTTTCCCTGATCAACACGATCAATTCGATCACGTCGGTCAATCTGGATGATTTCAGCCCGGAACCGATGATCGACGGCAAAGGCACCCATGGTGGCTATTGCGGCCCGGCGGTCAAACCGATCGCGCTGAACATGGTCGCCGAAATTGCGCGGGCGCAAGAGACCCGGGGCATTCCTATCTCTGGCATCGGCGGGATCACGACATGGCGTGATGCGGCAGAATTCATGGCGCTGGGGGCAGGCAATGTGCAGGTTTGCACGGCGGCGATGACCTATGGCTTTAAGATCGTGCAGGAAATGATATCGGGGCTGTCCGACTATATGGATCAGAAGGGCATGACCACGACCGCCGAACTGGTGGGCCGTGCGGTGCCCAATGTCACTGATTGGCAGTTCCTGAACCTGAATTACGTGACCAAGGCCCAGATCAGCCAAGATGACTGCATAAAATGCGGGCGCTGTTATGCAGCCTGCGAAGACACCAGCCATCAGGCAATTTCGATGAGCGCGGACCGGGTGTTCGAGGTGATGGAGGATGAGTGCGTCGCCTGCAATCTTTGCATCAATGTTTGTCCGGTGGACAATTGCATCACTATGGTGGAAATGCCGAAAGGAGCCGTTGATCCACGAACAGGTGCCAAGGTTGGCGACTATGCCAACTGGACCACGCATCCGAACAACCCGTCGGTGGCGGCAGAGTAGTCGGGATCAGATATTCAATTGCTGGCCCAGCTCGATCACCCGGTTGGTTGGCAGGCGGTAAAAGCTGGTTGCGTCGGCGGCAGATTTTGTCATCGCGACGAACAGCTTTTCTTGCCAAAGCGGCAACCCATGTGTCTTGGCCGACCGGAAAGACCGTCTGTTCAAGAAAAATGATGTCGACATGATATCGAATTTCTCGCCCATCTTGCGGGCAAGGGCCAGGGCTTTGGGCACATTCGGTTCTTCCATGTAACCGAATTCCAGATCAATCCGGGTGAAGCGATCATTGACCTTTTGAATGGTGATCCGGTCGGCATTATCAACATAGGGCCGGGTCGCCACATTCACCCGCACGATCATGTTATGTTCGTGCAGCACTTGATTGTGCTTCAGATTGTGCATCAGTGCGGCCGGTGCATTGTCGGGGTCCGACGTCAGAAACACCGCAGTTCCGGGTACGATTGTCAGGCGTTTGCTTTTTTTCAGCATCTCGGCCAAAGCAAGGATGGTTGTAGCGCCGCGACGAGACAGGACCTGAACGTAATTGGTGCCTTTGACCCAGCTCCACATCAGCAAGATCATTGTTCCCGAGATGATCAGGGGCACATAGCCCCCTTGCAGTACCTTGGAGAAGTTTGCGCCCAGAAAAAGCAGTTCCAGCGTCAGGATCGGTACCAGCACGACTGCGGTTCGTCCGAACGACCAGTTCCAGCTGCGATGGAAAACGAAAAACGCGAGGATGGTGGTGATGACCATATCACCACTGACTGCGATGCCGTAGGCGCTGGCCAGATTGCTGGATGACCCGAAGATGATGACCAGAACGATGACCCCGATCGCAAGGATCATATTGACCTTGGGAAGATAGATCTGGCCGAACTGGCTTTCAGACGTATGCTGGATTTCCAGCCGTGGCAAAAGCCCCATCCGCACGGCCTGTTTCATCATCGAAAATGCACCGGAAATCACCGCCTGGCTGGCAATGACCGTGGCTGCGGTGGCCAGGATGACCAATGGCAGCAGCATCCAGTCCGGCGCCATCAGGAAAAATGGATTTGACGCCTTTTCAGGTTCTGCGAGGACCATTGCCCCTTGGCCCAGATAGCTTAGCGTCAGGGCGGGAAACACCAGAATTCCCCATGCCAGTCGAATAGGCTTGCGTCCGAAATGCCCCATGTCTGCATAAAGCGCCTCGCCGCCCGTTACAGCAAGAAACACCGACCCGAGGACGATAAAGGACGCCCATCCATTGGTAAAAAGAAACCCTGCCGCATGGCTAGGGTTCAAAGCGGTCAGAATGCCAATATCGTCACCGATATGCCAAAGCCCCATCACGGCCATGACACCGAACCAAAGCACCATGATAGGCCCGAAAAAAATGGAAACAGTGGCGGTGCCTTTGCTTTGGAACAAGAACAGCCCCACAATGATGACCAAGGTCACCGGCACGACATAAGGCGAAAACGAAGGGGCTACCAATGACATGCCTTCGACCGCCGAAAGAACCGACATGGCCGGCGTGATGATGGCATCCCCGAAGAAAAGCGAAATTCCTATCATGCCCACGGCCAGCAACCAGACAGGTCTGCGACCCAAGGCCTGCTGAACCAGCGCCACCAGCGAAAGCGTGCCCCCTTCGCCCCGGTTATCAGCCCGCATCACCAGGATGACGTATTTGAAGGTGACCAACAGGATCAAGGTCCAGATCAGCAGCGAAATCACCCCGATCACATCGCTGCGCGTGAGGCCATCATGGCTGGCGGCATGCAAAGATTCACGCATCGCATAAAGCGGGCTCGTGCCGATATCGCCATAGACGACGCCGATACATCCCAAAGTCAAAACCCAAAGCTTCTGCTTGGGGTGGCCTTCCTGGCCATCGTCTTCGGCAGCATCGGCCGCTTGCGAACTCATGTGTCACACCTTCTTGATAACGCGGTGCTGATACGCCTGTCCGGCGGCATCGGCAAGGGTTGCAAGCATCACGCTATACCGCAAGCAGTTTGGCGAACAGTGTTTCAAGATAGTCGCCCGCCTCGGCGAAGGGATCATGATCCGCACCAAGCACGGCGCGCACTTGCACATCAAAATCAGCATAGTGTTGGGTCAGCGCCCAGATTGAGAAGATCAAATGGGTCGGATGCACACGGGCAATGCGGCCCTGATCCATCCAGCTTGCAAGAACGGCAGATTTTTCTGCCACCAGAGCTTTCAGATCCCCTTCGATCGCACCGCGCATCCGGGGGGCCCCTTGCAGTATTTCATTGGCAAAAAGGCGGCTTTCGCGCGGAAAGTCACGCGACAATTCCAATTTGCGGCGCATGTATCCCAAAAGTTCCGCTACCGGATCACCGTCAGCATCCATTCGGCGCAGAGGATCAAGCCATGTCTCCAGAAGTTGCGACAAGACAGCCATGTGGATCGCTTCCTTGGATGGGAAGTAGTAAAGCAGATTGGGCTTTGACAGCCCTGCCACTTCGGCAATCTGATCCAGTGTCGCGCCGCGAAAACCAAGTGTGGAAAACACTTCCAGCCCGGCATCTAGAATTGTCTCCCGGTTCTTGGTTTGGATACGGGTCCGGGGACGGGAACTGGGCATACAGAGATCCTTGCAGTAACGGCACCGATTACACTCAGACATGCCAAAATTATACGCGACATGCAAACATCGCCTATGTCGTTTTGCCCTGCGCCCCCTCTTGCCGCGCCCCGATCCCTTGCAGGATGATGGCTTTGACAGTGTCCTTCGCCTCGCGCCATTGTTTGTCGCTTAACTGTGTGCCGCCATTCAGAGTATCGATCTGGTGGCCGAAATCGGCGTAATGCTGGGTGGTGGCCCAGAGCATGTACAAAAGGTGGCGCGGGTTGACATGGGCCATCTGGCCAGCGTCGATCCACGTCTGGATGATGGCGATGCGGCCATCGGTCCAGTCGCGCAGGGTGGTTTCCAGATAGTCCTGAATAACGGGGGCGCCGTGCATCACTTCGGACGCCCAGACCTTGGACCCATCGGGATGACGGCGGGAAATTTCCATTTTCGCGTCGATATAGGCACCGATGCCATCGACCGGGCCTTTTGCATTATCAAAACAGGCGGCGGCGTTGAGCCAGATTTCGAATATGTCTTGGACTACGCGGCGGTACAGGTCTTCCTTGGTGGCGAAATAATAATGCAGGTTGGCTTTTGGCAGGCCCGCGAGGTCTGCGATCAACTGCATCGTCGCGCCACCAAAGCCTGCCTCGGCAAACACCTTTTCGGCGGCGCGTCGGATCAGGCTTTCATTTTCGCGCCTGATATCCGTGCGTTTTCCGGGTTTTGGCTGGGTTATTTGGGCAGGTGTGGCCATTCGATTGCCCCAGATTTTCGTTGACCGGATGGTCAGGTTGTGGTGCGCTGTTGTTTGACCATACGGTCAGGAAATGAGTCGCGGCAAGGGGCATGAAGACCTCGGCTGCTGGGGGAGAATACCATGCCAGTGCCCGGTGCAAATCTGCGGATCAATTCTGCCCGGCTGTGGGACAGCCTGATGGAGATGGCGCAGATTGGGCCGGGCGTCGCGGGCGGCAACAACCGCCAGACTTTGACGGATGCGGATGCGGCGGGGCGGGCGCTGTTTCAATCATGGTGCGAAGGCGCAGGTTGCACGATGAGCGTCGATACCATGGGCAATATGTTTGCGACGCGGGCGGGGACCGAGGATCTGGCCCCGGTTTATATGGGCAGCCATTTGGATACCCAGCCGACGGGCGGCAAGTATGACGGGGTTTTGGGCGTGTTGGGCGGGCTGGAGGTGATCCGGTCAATTAACGATGCCGGGATCAGGACGCGGCACCCGATTGTGGTGACGAACTGGACGAATGAAGAAGGCGCGCGGTTTGCGCCTGCTATGTTGGCAAGCGGCGTGTTCGCGGGCATTCACACGCAGGACTATGCGTATGGGCGGGTTGACCCCGAGGGCAAGCGGTTCGGCGACGAGTTGGCGCGGATTGGCTGGGTCGGGGATGAAACAGTCGGCGCGCGGAAAATCCACGCGATGCTGGAACTGCACATCGAGCAGGGGCCGATTTTGGAGGCCGAGGGCAAGTCGATAGGCGTGGTGACCCACGGTCAGGGGCTTTGGTGGCTGGAGGTAACGCTGACCGGGGTCGATGCGCATACCGGGTCTACGCCTATGTCGATGCGGGCGAACGCGGGCTTGGGCATGGCGCGGGTGGTGGAACGGGTGCACCAGATTGCCATGGGGCATCAACCGGGGGCGGTGGGCACGGTGGGGCAGACGCTCGTGTTCCCGAACTCGCGCAATGTGATCCCCGGCCGTGTGGTGTTCACGGTGGATATCCGGTCGCCCGATCAAGGCAAGCTGGACCTGATGCGCGGCGAAGTGGAACGGGCGGTGGCGGCGGTGGCGGCGGAAATGAGGTTGGGATGCTCGATTGAGGCGGTCGGGCATTTCGACCCGGTGACGTTTGATGCAGGGCTGGTTTCGGTGGTGCGCAGCGCGGCAGAGCGGTTGGGGTATTCGCATATGGATATCATCTCCGGCGCTGGCCACGATGCCTGCTGGATCAACCGCGTGGCCCCCACGGTGATGGTGATGTGCCCCTGTGTGGGCGGGCTGTCGCATAACGAGGCGGAGGAGATTTCGCCAGAATGGGCGGCAGCGGGGACGGATGTGCTGCTGCACGCGGTGCTGGACGTGGCGGGGGTGGTGGGGTGAGCAAAATTATACATTTTTTGAGGATGTCTTTTGCCATAATGTTAGCAGGAGCTGGTGGGTTCGGACTATTTACTTGGGGTTATGATAGAGGCGAAAAATTTGCTCTGGTCGGTATAGATGCCGCAGAAAATCAGGCTTTTGAAAAAGGTAAGTCGGAAGTTGAGGCAGCTCTTCGAAGCCAGTTCGCGACTGAACTCGTGTTAGCGAAAGAGGAAGCTAATAAATTTGGCCGAGATGAAGGGTATAAACTGGGTCTTGCGACTGCGAACTCTAGTTATGCGTCTGCAGAATATCAAACAAAGTTCTTTGCTCAACTTCTGGCGATTTTTCAAAGTGAGTCTTTAAAGGGAGCATTTCCATCTGATGTGGTCAAGAGCTTACAGAACTCGGTTGGTGCTGCAAGCGATGGAAATTTTGAATTGGCAAATAACTTGCTACCAGATTCTGCAAAAATTGTAGGTGTTGATAACTGCGTAAATTCGAACGTACCTTTTATGCTCAAATTAAACGAAGTTATTGATCATTGCGAATCTGGCTCAGAGATCGCTTTTGTTGGCTTTTCTACAAAAAATACAGGCGATCCAGCTCTGATCGTAATAGACGGTGATCGTGAGTCGCTAGATGTGGGGGACACAGAAATATTTGGACCAGGTTATGATTGTGTTTTGACTTACTTAAGACGTGAGACGCTAGTTCCATCAGATTTGCCAGTTATTCGGTTAAAATGTAAATCATAATTGAGGATAAAACCCGATGACCACCATCATCAAGAACGGCACCGTCGTCACCGCCGACCTGACCTACGCCGCTGATATTGCCATTGACCACGGCAAGATCACCGCCATTGGCCCGAACCTCAAAGGCGATACCACCCTCGACGCCACCGGCTGCTATGTCATGCCCGGCGGGATTGATCCGCATACGCATCTGGAGATGCCGTTTATGGGGACGTATTCGGCGGATGATTTTGAATCCGGCACGCGGGCGGCGCTGTCGGGGGGCACCACGATGGTTGTGGATTTCGTGCTGCCGGGGCAGGGGCAGGGGCTGATGGATGCCATGCAGATGTGGCACAACAAATCGGGGCGGGCGACCTGTGATTATTCCTATCACATGGCGATCACTTGGTGGGGAAGCCAAGTTTTCAACGATATGAAAACCGTGACTGAGGCGGGGATCAATTCGTTCAAGCATTTCATGGCCTATAAGGGCGCGTTGATGGTGAATGATGATGAGATGTTTGCCTCATTCAGCCGCTGTGCCGAACTGGGGGCGATGCCGTTTGTGCATGCCGAGAATGGCGATGTGGTGGCGGAGTTGCAGCGAAAGCTGATGGCGGCAGGCAATACTGGCCCCGAGGCGCATGCGTTCTCCCGCCCGCCGGAAGTGGAGGGCGAGGCGACCAACCGCGCGATCATGATTGCCGATATGGCGGGGGTGCCGGTGTATATCGTGCATACGTCGTGTGAGGAGGCGCATGAGGCGATCCGGCGGGCGCGGATGCTGGGCAAGCGCGTCTATGGCGAGCCGTTGATTCAGCATCTGACGTTGGACGATACAGAATACCGCAACCCCGATTGGGACCATGCAGCTAGGCGCGTCATGTCGCCGCCGTTCCGCGACAAGCGGCATCAGGATAGCCTGTGGGCGGGCTTGGCGGCGGGGTCTTTGCAGGTGGTGGCGACGGATCATTGTGCGTTCACCACGGCGCAGAAGCGGTTTGGGGTGGGGGATTTCACCAAGATCCCCAACGGCACGGGCGGGCTGGAGGACCGGATGCCGATGCTGTGGACGCATGGGGTGGCGACGGGGCGGATCACGATGAACGAATTTGTTGCGGTAACGTCAACAAACATCGCCAAAATCCTGAATTGTTACCCGAAGAAGGGGGCAATTCTGGTGGGCGCGGATGCGGATATTGTGGTGCTAGACCCGCATAAGACCAAGACGATTACCGCGAAGGCGCAGCAATCTGCGATTGATTACAATGTGTTCGAGGGGAAAGTTGTGACCGGGTTGCCCCGGTTCACCCTGACGCGCGGCCATGTGGCGATTGAGGATGGGGTTGTGAAGACGCAGGAAGGCCACGGGCAGTTTGTGGCACGGCCCCCGAACGGGGCGGTGAACCGGGCGCTGACGCAGTGGAAGGATTTGACGGCCCCGAGGCCGGTGGTGCGGACGGGTATTCCGGCGAGTGGGGTTTGATGGGCAGGGAAGACACTCCTGCAGTCCCGGTTGAAGTTGTGCAGCAGCTCCGGCGCATGACGCTTGTCTATCTTGCCGGTTCAATCGCGGCCGCTTCAGTTCTCGCAATATACTTAGCTGCCTCGGATTTTCCGCAGATCAGCATTGCCCGCGCGTTCGGGGCACTGCTTTTCGCGCAGGTGGTATCGTTCGTTGCGATAGCCATCTTTTCACTGCCGACCTACATTCTTTGTCGGGGTGCACTGAGTGGATTGCGCCTGACCGACCCGTTTAGCTTTTCTGTCTTCGGAGCATTAAATGCCTATGGACTGGTCAGCCTGCTGATGGGAGCCGACACACTTGCGCTTTACCTGGAGTATCCACCAGATCCGGCGATTGCTGTCGCCGGCGCGGTGGGTGGCCTGGCCTGCTGGTGGGCCGAGCAACAGTTGGCCGGTCAAGCGGTGTAGGGGGCAAACCGATGCAGAGATCGCAGCTCTCCCGGCTCGTTTTCCTCGTCAACCCGAAAGGAGGTCGTGACGGCAATGACGGGGGGCGTCCTCGTAGTGAACGTTCGCATGGCGGTCCTGCGTTGCGGGCGGACATGGGACGCGCTCCGCTCTGTGGCTGGCGTGACAGGAGTGGGCAGCGGGATAGTGAAGGGATGGTCGAGTGAAGGACACGATGAGCGCCAGCGCCCCCGTCATCGAGGCTTACGATCTGAACCTTGTGTTCCAGACCGGGGACGGGCCTGTGCATGCGCTTAAAGACGTGAACCTGAGCATCAATCGGGGGGAGTTTGTCAGCTTTATAGGGCCGAGTGGGTGCGGGAAGACCACTTTTCTTCGGGCGATTGCGGCGTTGGAGACGCCGACGGGCGGCTCGCTTACTGTGAACGGCATGACGCCGGATGCGGCGCGGCGGGCGCGGGCTTATGGCTATGTATTTCAGGCGGCGGGGCTTTATCCTTGGCGCACGATTGCCGGGAATATCAAGTTACCGCTTGAAATCATGGGGTTTTCGCGAGTTGAGCAGGAGGAACGGGTCGCGCGGGTGTTGGACCTTGTGGAACTGGGCGGATTTGGGCGCAAGTTTCCGTGGCAGTTATCGGGGGGGATGCAGCAACGCGCCTCGATCGCGCGGGCGCTGGCGTTTGATGCGGATATTCTGCTGATGGACGAGCCGTTCGGGGCGCTGGATGAGATTGTGCGCGACCATCTGAATGAGGAGTTGTTGAAGCTGTGGGCGCGGACCGGCAAGACGATTGGGTTTGTGACCCATTCGATCCCCGAAGCGGTGTATTTGAGCACCAAGATCGTGGTGATGTCGCCGCGTCCGGGGCGGATTACCGATGTGATTGACAGTCCTTTGCCACGGGAGCGGCCGTTGGATATTCGCGATAGCCGGGAGTTTATCGAGATTGCGCACCGCGTGCGCGAGGGCCTTAGGGCGGGGCATTCGGATGAATAGGGGCTGTGTGATAGGCGTGCTTACCCCGTGCTTTTTGCGTGCATACGGGCGTGGCCGTTCGGGAAGCCGTGATCAGCAGCATTTCTGGAGCATTCCACCTTTGCAAACTTGCCCCCCCACCCTGACCCTCCCCCACGCGGGGGGAGGGAAGTGCCTTTCCATCAAGGTCGGTGCACGGGGCCGGGGCGGCTCCCTCCCCCCATTGTGGGGGAGGGTTGGGGTGGGGGGACTGGCGTTTGCCCTAAACGCGACCGGGGAGGCACCCACATGAGCGGACTTTCTTTCCTGTGGCTTAGCGCCGCGACGGCGGTGTTTGTGGCGGCCAATGCGGTGCTGAAGACCTATGCGGTGAAGGGCGGGGTGCCTGTGCTGATCGGTGCGCTGGCCTTGTTCTGTCTGGGCAACTGGCTGATGGTGCAGGTGATGAAGGCGAACGGGCTGGGGCTGGCTATTGCGCTGTCGGCGATTTTCCAACTGGTGGCGATTACGGTGATGGCGATTTTCGTGTTTGGCGAGCGGCCAACGGGGTTGCAACTGGCGGGCATGGCGCTGGGCTGTGTGGCGGTGGCGATGATCGCCTGGCCGCAGGGGGGGGCGGGGATGAACTTCAGCCTGTCTCGAAGTGCTGCGATCACCGTCGCTGTCGCAGCGGCCGTCGCGAGTGGCGTGTTCGGGTTGATCGCCCTTGTGATCAGGTCGGATTTCATCCAACGCGGCTGCCATCACATCCCTTCGGAAGAATGGGTCCATACCGCAAACTGCATCGACGCCTACCGGGTTGGAATATTTGCAGGTGGCGTGGCGGGCGTAGGTCTTGCTGTGTTCGGATGCGCGCTGTGGAGGCTTCGTCATGTCTAAGGCGCTTCCCGTCCTGACAGTCATCGGCCTGATGCTGTGCCTTTGGTATGCAGGGTCCGTCCTGATGAACGCGCAGTGGGAGCGAGATCAGGCGGCGCGGGCGGGGACCACGATCAGCTTTGCGGAAATTGTGCCAAAGACGATGATGCAGGATCGGCCTGTGTTGCCAGCCCCACATCAGGTGGCGGCGGAGGTTTGGAAAGGCGTTGTGGGGCAGGCGGTGACGTCGAAACGGAGCCTCGTTTACCACGGCTTTGTGACCTTGCAGGCGACGCTGCTGGGGTTTGCGCTGGGCATTGTGCTGGGCGTGGGGTTGGCAATGGCGATTGTGCAATCGCGGGCGATGGATATGTCAGTGATGCCTTGGGCGATTATTTCGCAGGCGGTGCCGATTGTGGCGCTTGCACCGATGATTGTGGTGTTGTCGAACGCAGCAGGAATTGAGGCGCGGATCATTCCGAAGGGCATAATCTCGGCCTATCTTTCGTTCTTCCCGGTGTTGGTGGGCATGGTGAAGGGGTTGCGTAGCCCGGAAGCGGCGCAGTTGGATTTGCTCCAGACCTATGGGGCCTCTGGGGGGCAAGCATTTTGGAAGCTGCGGTTGCCCGCGTCGATGCCGTACTTTTTTGCCTCGCTGAAAGTCGCGATTGCGGCGGCGCTTGTCGGCGCGATTGTGGGGGAATTGCCGACGGGCGCGATTGAAGGCTTGGGCGCGCGGATGCTGATTGGCAGCCAGTTTGGCGAGCCGATGATCATGTGGGCAGGCCTGATAGCCTCGGCCGTGTTGGCAGGGGCGTTGATCCTGATTGTGGGGGTTGTGCAGCGGCTGGCGGACCGGCGGATGGGGGTGCGGGAATGATCTGGGTCATTGGCGCACTGGTATTCTGGGCGGTCGCTTGGGCGGTGAATGTGCGGCTGGTAGGGCGGGTTAAGTCGCGTGCAGGGCGGCTGGCGGTGCCTGCGCTGTTCGGGGTGACGGTGTTGGTGGTGTGGGAAGGGCTGGTGCGTGGACTGGAGGTCTCGCCCGTTATCCTGCCGCCACCTTCGATGATTGGGGCCAAGATCGCGGGATCGTTGCCGATACTCTTGGAAGATGCTGTGCAGACGGTGCTGAAAGGTGCGCTGACCGGGTTTATCTTTGGGGCGCTGGCCGCGCTGATGGTGGCGGTGGTGATTGATCGATCATCGTTCTTGACGCGAGGGTTGTTGCCGGTGGGGAATTTTGTGGCGGCTTTGCCGATTGTCGGGATCGCGCCGATTTTGGTGATGTGGTTCGGGTTCGATTGGCAATCAAAGGCGGCGACAGTCGTGGTGATGGTGTTCTTTCCGGTGCTGGTGAACACGGTGGCGGGGTTGTCTGCATCCGACCGGATGCAACGGGATCTGATGGCGACTTGGGGCGGGTCTTATTGGCAGACCTTGTTCAAGCTGCGTTTGCCAAGCGCGATGCCCTTCATCTTCAACGGTCTTAAGATTGCATCGACGTTGGCGCTGATCGGGGCGATTGTTGCTGAATTTTTCGGCAGTCCGACGCGGGGCATGGGGTTTCGGATATCAACAGAAGTCGGGCGGCTTGGCCTTGATATGGTTTGGGCGGAAATTGCTGTTGCGGCTTTGGCGGGATCGGCCTTCTATGGGCTGGTGACATGGGTAGAACGGCGGGTGACATTCTGGCATCCGTCACAGAGGTAAGATTCTGCGGAATTAACAAAGGGGTCCGAAAGGGGCGCCATAACACGGGAGACGAATAGATGAAAAAGCTACTGACAGGTGCGTTTATGGCGGCTTTTGCTGCTGGCGGCGCACAGGCTGCCGATGATGTGACGCTGCAGTTGAAATGGGTCACGCAAGCGCAATTTGCGGGATATTACGTGGCGCAGGCCAAGGGCTTTTACGAAGAAGAAGGCCTGAACGTCACGATTCTGCCGGGTGGCCCGGATATAGCACCTTCGCAGGTGATTGCAGGCGGTGGCGCTGATGTGGTGATCGACTGGATGCCGTCGGCACTGGCCGCGCGTGAAAAGGGCTTGGCGCTGGTGAACATTGCGCAGCCATTTGCATCATCGGGCATGATGCTGACCTGCCTGAAAGAAACCGGCATTGCCGCACCGACTGATTTTGCCGACAAGACGCTGGGTGTCTGGTTCTTTGGCAATGAGTATCCGTTCTTGTCGTGGATGTCGCAGCTTGGTCTGGCGACGGATGGGTCGGCGGGCGGTGTGACCGTGTTGAAGCAGGGCTTTAACGTCGATCCGCTGTTGCAAAAGCAGGCAGCGTGCATCTCGACCATGACCTACAACGAATACTGGCAGGTCATTGACGCAGGCCTGACGCCGGAAGATCTGGTGACGTTCAAGTATCAGGATATGGGTGTGGCGACGCTGGAAGACGGGCTTTATGTGCTGGAGGACAAGCTGGCCGACCCGGCGTTTGAGGACAAGATGGTGCGTTTCGTGCGCGCATCCATGAAGGGTTGGAAATACGCGGAAGGCAATTCCGATGAAGCGGCGATGATCGTGCTGGAAAATGACGAGACCGGCGCGCAGACCGAAGCGCATCAGAAGCGGATGATGGGCGAAGTGGCGAAGCTTACGGCGGGATCGAACGGCGCGCTGGATGTGGCGGCGGCTGAAAAGACCGTAGCCACGCTGATGGCAGGAGGGTCTGACCCGGTGATCACGGCGGCCCCGACGGGCGCTTGGACCAGCGTTATTACCGACAAAGCGCTGCAATAAACGACCGGATAGGAAACACGCGGCGCGCTGGGCAACTGGCGCGCCGTTTTAGTGCTGACCGCTTTCCTCGGGCAAATGGGTGTGCAATCAAATGACCGAAGTGGCCCCGCTTGAAGCAAGCAGCATTCTTGTTGGCACGGCAGAAGGCCGGGTCATTGCCACCACTGAGGCGCTTAGCTTTTGGGGGGGGATCGATCCGGAAACCGGCTGCGTCATCGACGTTCATCATCCCTTGCACGGGGTCTGCATCACCGGGGCGATATTGATGATGCCGTCCACACGGGGGTCTTGCACCGGATCGGGGGTGTTGCTTGATCTGGCTTTGACCGGTCGCGCGCCTGCGGCTTTGATTTTCAGCGAAGCCGAAGATGTTGTGACATTGGGTGCGATGATCGCCGCCCAATTGTTCGGCTGCAGCCTGCCGGTTCTGCGCCTGACGTCTGCGGCGTTCACCGCGCTATCGGCGGCAACTGAGGCGAAGATTTCGCCAACCGGGATCACGGCTGCAGGAATATCGATCCCGATCAATGCGTCTGCCGAAGTGGCTTTGCTGCTGACCAAAGAAGACGAGGACATGCTGGCTGGCACTTGTGGGGTGGCCCCACAACTCGCCCTGCAGATCATTTGTGCCATGGCCATCAATCAAGGCGCCAGCCAATTGATCTCTGTCACCCAGGCGCATATCGACGGGTGCATTTATGCCAGCCCCGCGAACCTGACTTTTGCCGAAAAGATGGTTGATCTGGGCGCACAGGTCTGTGTGCCGACCACGATGAATGCCATATCTGTCGACCGAAGCAACTGGCAGTCGCAAGGCGTGCCACCATCTTTCGGGCGGCCTGCGGCACAGCTTGCGGATGCCTATGTTCAGATGGGATGCCAGCCTAGTTTCACCTGTTCGCCCTATTTGCTGGAAACAGCGCCACGATCGGGCGAAAACATCGCTTGGGCGGAATCCAATGCAGTGATCTTTGCCAATTCGGTGCTGGGCGCAAGAACCGCCAAGCATCCGGATTTTCTTGATTTGTGCATTGCCATTACCGGGCGCGCACCGTTGTCGGGCGTGTATCTTGATCTTGAACGGCGGGCGAGGCGAACAATTGAGGTGACCCTACCGGACGGGATTGATGATGCTTTCTGGCCGCTGGTTGGTTACTTGGCCGGCAAGATGTCGCCCGACCGGATCCCGCTGCTGCAAGGTCTGGCTGCGGCCGGACCAACCCGCGACGATCTGAAGGCGCTCTGCGCGGCCTTCGGTACGACCTCGGCGGCACCGATGCTTCATATCGAGGGGGTGACCCCGGAGGCCGCCTGCGCCACTGCACCGGATGCCGACCGGATTACAATGACCTGCAAAGACATGCGGGCGGCCTGGTGCATGCTGAATGACGGCCCAGAAGATGTCGAACTGGTGGCGTTCGGCAGTCCGCATTTTTCGGCTGTCGAATGTGCGGATCTGGCAGAACGCCTGAGCGGCAGAACGCGGCACCCGGATACCCATGTGATCGTGACTGCCGGGCATGCAATCATTCGTCAAATCACAGAGAGCGGTGTTTTGAACCGTCTGACAAGTTGCGGTGTTCAGGTAGTGCCGGACATTTGCTGGTGTTCCATATCCGAGCCGGTGTTCCCGCCGCAAACCCGTGCGCTGATCACCAATTCCGGCAAATACGCGCATTATGGCCCCGGTCTTAGCGGCCGATCTGTGCGGTTCGCCAATATGGCCGATTGCATCGAAGCAGCCCTGACCGGAGGCGTTCCGCCGCGCTTGCCAGAATGGCTGAGGCATTGATGAATTTTAGGTTTGTATTTCTGCAATTGCTCATCACGCCCCTTCGGTTGTTCTTCGCGGGGCCTGGACGAAGAACGACCGCTTGGGAGTGTTGAGGCTTCTGACAAGTCCAGGAACCAGCGCGAACCGCCATGGGACGCCGCGAGATCAGCCCATCAGCGAAAAACGCAGGTCTCAGGCATTGACATCAATGACGACACGGCCCCGCACATTGCCTGCCAGAATCTCTCGGCCAAGCGTCGGCACATCGGCCAGTTTGGCCATTGTTATCATTGACTCCAACCGGGATTTTGGCAGGTCAGTGGCAATCCTCGCCCAAGCGGCGACGCGGTTGGCGTAGGGCTGCATGACGCTGTCGATTCCCAGCAGATTGACCCCACGCAGCAAAAACGGCACCACCGAACCCGGGAAGTTCGCCCCGCCTGCAAGCCCTACCGCCGCGACGCTGCCGCCATATTTCAACTGACCCAGGACCCGCGCCAGCATCGTGCCGCCCACGGCATCAATGCAACCTGACCATGTTTCAGGCTCCAATGACCGGGTCGAGGCTTCGCTGATGTCGGCCCGTGGAATGACCCGGCTTGCCCCCAGATCACGCAGATATGGTTCTGTTTCGGGGCGACCTGTCACTGCTGCGACGTCATATCCGAGCTGCGACAAGATAGCGATGGCCGCAGACCCAACACCGCCAGCGCCACCGGTGACCAGCACCGGGCCACCCTTTGGCGTCAAGCCATGCGCTTCAAGGGCCAGCACCGACAGCATGGCAGTAAGCCCCGCCGTGCCGACGCCCATAGCCTCGCGCGCAGTGATCCCGGACGGCAGGGGAACCAGCCAATCCGCCTTGACCCGGGCTTTTTGCGCAAAGCCGCCCCAATGGGTTTCGCCCACCCGCCAGCCGGTCAGCACCACGGCATCGCCCGGTTGGTAGCGCGCATCAGATGACGTCTCGACCCGGCCAGCGAAATCTATCCCCGGCACATGCGGATAGCGGCGCACCATGCCGCCGCCAGAGCCCAGACAGAGCCCATCTTTGTAATTGATCGTTGAATATTCAACCGCAACAAGCACGTCGCCTTCGGGAAGACTGTCAATCGTCAGATCCTTAATCTGGCTGCTGACACGGCCGTCTGCGTCTTTGTCTACAACCAGTGCCTTGAATGACATGCCGACCCACCTTTTTTCGAATTTCCCGAACCGGTTGCCCGATCTGCCCGTAGCGCGCTGCCGAAGGAATGGCCCATAAGCTCCGTCTGGCCAGTGAACCGCCTTGTTGGCAGAACATCACAGTTTCTGACAACAATAAACCCGCCAGTTCCTGCCATCCCCATATTGGTCTGCCCCCGTGTGGCGGGTAGTTTCAAAGAAACGGAAGGTCGACAAGCCTTGCTGGTACCGGGCCCTGAGCGCGCATGACCTGGACCTCTTGCCCGATTTCCATGGCTGCCGAAATCAGCGCATAACCGATGTTTGCCTTCATTCGGGGCGACCAGATACAGTTGGTCATCATCCCGACCTTCTGGCCGTTATGGAGGATGTCTTCGCGCTGAAAACCCAGCGGGGCGGGGGCTGTACCTTCAAGGATCAGGCCCAACTGGTGGCGCTTGACGCCTTCGGCCTTAATCCGCCGCAGGGCAGCAATGCCGACAACATCATCGGGCACATCCAGATCGACATATTTCCCCAACCGCACTTCGAAGGGGTTGGTTTGATCGTCGGTATCACCGCCTACGGACACCAGCCCGCTTTCGGTGCGTTCCGCCGTGGCCGGGGCGCCCGGACCGATACCCCAAGGCTGCCCTGCCTCTTTGAAGATGTTCCACAACTGCGTGCCTTTCGAACCATCACGCAAGTAGATCTCGAATCCACCCTGTTTCGACCAGCCAGAGCGTTGCACCGCCACTGGAATGCCGGCAATTTCCGTTTCGCGAAACCAGAAGTATTTCAGACCGCGCACCCAGTCGCCAAGCACCGAGGCCACCACATCCTCTGCTTTCGGACCCTGAATGGCCATCGGCGAGACATCGGGTTCACTGACCTCGACGTTCAAGCCGCGCTCGGCAGCGATAGCCCCGGCCCAGACCCAGATATCGCTGTCGGCAATTGACAGCCAGTAAAGATCATCCGCCAGTTTCAGCAGGATCGGATCATTGATGAGGGTGCCGCGATGGTTGCACAGGGGTACATATTTGCCCTGGCCCACCTTGCAGTTCGCAAGATCACGCGGAGACAGGATTTGCGCGAGTTTGCCCGCGTCCGGGCCTTTCAGTTGCACCTGCCGTTCGATGCCCACATCCCATTGCGAGACACCGTTGATAAGCCGCCAATATTCATCGTCCGGGTGTCCGTAGCCTGTCGGCATGATCATGCGGTTGTAAATACTGGCCGAAACCATGCCTTCGGCGACGGCAGAAGCATAAAACGGCGATGTGCGCAGTCGCGCCGTCGGAAAAACTGAGAACATGAGCGACCTCCTTGATCTGGCGCGAAAAGAACGCAGTGGTGGAGCAACGTCAAACAACCTATTGATGGGCAATGACTACATTTTTGTTATGGCAAGGTTAGGTCAAGCAAGCGGTGCAACCCAATTTACCACCCCTTTCATGGCTGCGTGCCTTTGAGGCTGCAGCGCGACACCTGAGCTTTACGCAGGCAGCGGCAGAGCTGGGGCTGACGCAGGCGGCTATTTCCAAACAGGTCAAATCGCTGGAATTGCAACTGCGCCACCCGCTGTTCATCAGGCAACCACGGTCGCTTTTGTTGACAAAGACTGGTGAAGCCTATTTGCCAAAGGTCGCCGATGCCTTTGATAGACTGGCCATTGGGACGCGCGAAGTATTCGGCCGTCGCAAGGGCGAGCCGCTGACAGTGCGCGTGGCCGTTTCTTTTGCCGTCAATTGCCTGTCACCGCGCTTGCCGAACTTTCTGGCGCGCCACCCCGGGAAAAATATCCGCATTATTTCAAGCGTCTGGAACGATGCCTTCGACAAGGATCTGTTTGATCTGGATATCCGCTACGGCTCGGGGCTATGGCCAGGATTCACCTGCGAAAGACTGACATGGGAAACTATCAAGCCGGTGTGCGCGCCGGATATGCTGATGAAAGACCCCTGTCTTAAAAGCCCGGACGATCTGCGGCACCATAGGCTGTTGCATGTGCTTGGCTATAAGGAAGGCTGGGGAAGCTGGCTGAACGCAGCCGGACTGAAAGCGCTTGATCCGGGGCAGGGATTGCAGGTGGATACATCCCTTGCCGCGTTTCAGATTGCGGCGTCCTGTGGTGGAATTGCTTTGGGGCGAAGCTCGCTTGCGGCGCTTGATCTGGCAAGTGGACGGCTGATCGCCCCCTTCGATCTGGAAGTGCAGATACGCAAAGCCTTCCACCTGCTGCGACCGATCCGCGATGACGACCATCCTGATACGGACGCTTTCACATCATGGCTGATGTCCGAATTCACGGCCGATTTGTATCGACCAACCGGGTAAGCCTGCTTTGCAATAGCGTGTGGCGGGCGGGGTCAGCCGTCGACCATCATCCCTTCAACGATCAACACCTGATAGTCTTGCTTGGCGCAGCCGCTGATGGATGGCATTGCAAGTCCCGGGCTCATCGGAAAGGCCTCGGTTGGGGTTTTATCCGGTGTGCAGGCTTGCCCCTGCGCCTTCGGGGTATACAGCGCTGCACGGCAGCGCAGATGGGTCACGTCATGAACGCTCGCGCCATCGGCAAGGCTCCAGGCCTGACTGCCGCTGGCATCCGGGGCTGCCACTGTCAGAACCGAAGTAACCTCGCGCGCGCCTGTCACCACGTAACGACCCGGTGGCAGGGGAAAGCTTGGGGCCTCCATAATCAGACCGTGCTCTTCCAGCCACCAGGCCGAACTGTCAAACTGCCACCCGTCAGGAGCAACGCCTGCATTTTCGATCAGCGCGGGGTAGTCATCCGTCCAGACCCCGCGCGGGCCGGGGTCAACAGCCCAAAGCCCCCAGGTTTCAGCCCCGGTCCCGGAGGTTGCTGTCGGATCGCCCAAGGCGGCAATATACTGGGTGTCAATCGGCGAAAAGCGCGTTTCGGCAAAGACGGGTGCGGCGGCCATGGCAGCGGCAACAATAAATGGCGAGACTTTGGAAAGGGCGCGAAGCATCTTTGCTGCTGCAATCTGGGCCATGGCATTTTCCTTCGCTTTAGCGCAGCAGACCTGTGCATATGTCTGAAAGTATTAGAACGAATGGTCTGAAAAGCAAGAATACCTGCAAAGGAAGCTGCAGTTTCCACTGTGCTTGGCGCGGCACCAAGTGCTACCGGCCCGTCAACCAGTTGCCCAACCGGGCCAAAGCAGAGGTTGTCGCAGCTTGCGTCCGGTTTTCGTGAACATCGGCTGCATTCAGCAGCCGGTACATCCCGCGCACGCCCAGCCAGCGCAAAGGTTCCGGTTCCCACGGTCTGACTTTTCGGTTGACCCAAGGCAGATGCACCAGATCCGTATCGCGGCCAAGCACCAGATCGGCCAGCGTTCGCCCAGCGAGGTTGGAGGTGGACACCCCGACCCCGACGTAGCCACCGGCCCAGCCAATGCCCGATGCCCGGTCCAGCCCGACTGTGGCACACCAATCGCGCGGAACCCCCAGAACGCCGCACCACGCATGTGCGACAGGCACGTCATGTGCATCGGGGAAATGGCGTCGTAAGATGGCGATCAGTCGCGCGATGGTTGCTGGATCAGGGCGGCCATTATCATCTATCTGTGACCCAAAGCGGTACGGGACACCGCGCGCGCCAACTGCTATGCGGCCGTCGCGGGTACGTTGGCAATAGCAGTACGCATTCGCAAAATCACCCAATATCTCATGATTTTGCCAGCCGATCCTGGCCCAGATTTCGGCTGGAACGGGTTCGGTGATGACCTGGGCCGAGTTCAGCGGAAGCCAGTCCCGCCGTGCCCCGGGCAACTTTGCGCTGAACCCTTCTGTCGCGCGCAGAATGATCGGGCTGCGAACTGAGCCCCGGTTGGTTTGTACCTGGCCCGGCAAGATTTCCAACGCCGTGGTGCTTTCGGCAATGCGTACCCCCAGACGTTCGACAGCATCAGCCAGCCCGCGAACCAATTTAGCCGGCTGGATACGGGCCACGTTGTCCACGATCATTGCCCCAAGTGCCCCGGGGATATTGACCCGCGCGCGCGCTTCGCCTGCGTCGATCTGCCAGACCCGGCTTTCTTCGCCCCAAGCCCGGCGATGGGCGACTTCTGCGGTGACCCGTGACAATTGTGCGGGGTTGGTCGCAACCATCATCTCTTGCGTCCGCAGAATGTCGGCATCAATCCCTTCGGTCCGGGCGATCCGGATAATCTCGTCTACAGTGCCGTTCATAGCCCCAACCATGGCGCGCACAGCTGCTTGGGATGACGTGGCCAGGTAACTTTCATGGTTCCAGGCGAAGCCTCCGGTCAGCCAGCCGCCATTGCGCCCCGAGGCCCCGAAGCCCGCGAAGTTTTGCTCGACGATCAGCACGTCTAGATCAGGGTGTGCCAGTTTCAGATAATAGGCAGCCCAAAGCCCGGTATACCCCGCACCGATGATGCAGACATCGGCCTTGCAATCGCCGTCAAGCGCCGGTCTTGGCACAGGTAGTCCACCCATGTCGCGGTACCAAAACGATACGTCGCCGGACCGAGGTGGTGTCATTGCAGGGCCCCTTTCGCGTCCACAAATAAGCGGTGGAGCCAAAGCCTGATCCCAGCCGCGGGCTGATTGCAAGGTAACTTTTACCTGCAGCGCACTAACTTTTTGCCGTGATTGGGACGAGACATGTCGAAGGGGCAATTTTTGGAGATCAGGTCGCTGGCAGGTGTTCCGCAGCAGGGGGCAGGTCGAGGTTGATATCACTTGCATCCCAGGGCGCAATCGACAGGCCTAGCCGTAGCGCTTTTGCAAGACGCGGAGGCCGCGCGATATATGCACCAAAATGGCGTGCCATGCCGCGCTCGATCAGGTCCACCATTCCGCGCACGGCCTCTGCCCTGCCGGCGGCGGAAAAGAAATCACCCCGCACATGCATGGCCACAGCCATCAGCCTGACCAATGCTTCGACCCCGTCCGGGTCAGGCAAATGTGGTGCTGCCCAGAATGTATCAAGCGTGCTTTGATGCGTAAGGTCGGGGATGTCGTAGGTCGCAATTCCCATGCATTTGACGGGACATCCCAGTTGCAACGCATGTATCCCAACGGTGCTGTTGACGACGATACAGCCCCGTGACTGTCGTAACAGTGCAAAGAGATCGCCCCCGTCGATGAAGTCGACCTGATTGCTGATGCCTAGCGTGTGCGCTTTGTCGCGAATGACGCTTGCCCAGTCTGTCAGCCCATTGTCCATCGGATGCTGTTTGAAAATGATACGCGTCTTGGCTGGGGCATTTTGCGAAAATGATGTCAGCACGTCGTCAATGAATTGCGCCAGGCCTTGGTACCCGGAATTGGCGCGGATCTGGTAATCTGCTTCCATCTGAAGGGCCACGACGAAATAGTGGGCATTGCTTGCAATCAGTTGTGCGATGGTCGCTTCGGCAAGGGGTTTGTTGCGCCGTGCCCTGCGGTTGCGCGGGACATAGGACAGATACTCGACCACAGGGTTGCAAGCGCGGTCCGCAACAAAACGCGGATAAAACAGCGCAAACAGGAAGTTGCCCAAGTGATAGCCAACCTCGTGCAGCGCTTCTTGCCAATGGGGGTAGGCAAATCGGCGCTGGGTGTCTGCCGCAGGCAGGTCCCGGGCCAGATCGCGAACAGTATCCATGTCGTCAGGAAAATGTGAGAACGCCGATTGCCCACCTTCTTCGACGCAAATCCAATCGGGCCGAAGATAGCCGAATTCATGCGAAATTGCGATCACCCCCAGCCGCCGCGCTACCCTTTGTGCGATGACGTGATATGGGGTGCGATCGGCAAAATAGACGATATGAGTGATCTTGTCGCGCGTGATCGCTGCTTCAAGCCATCGGTCCCAGTTTGCCAGGCTTCCACGGTAGGATCTGGTATCACGCCCGTGCCAGAAAAACCAATCGCCGACGCACAGGTTGATACGGCGCACGAAATGCCCCCGCGCGGCCATTGCCCGGCCCAGATCACGGGCAAGAAATGACGGATGACCTTGAAGAAACAATAGTCTTTGGCCGCTTGGCGCGATGTCGATGGGAAGGGGCATTGTCGTGGCGCGGCTCATGTGTTTGTTGAATGACAACCAAGGCTTTGGTAGGACAAAGCCGCTGCAAGCCCAAGCGGAAAAGGAAATCACGGCGTGCCAGACCTGGTTCGGATCAAACAGTCAAACCTGCCCTATGTGGTGCGGATGGCATTGCACCTTTTCGACCTTGCCGCCTATGAGGTGCTGTATCGTTTTTCACCGGTTCGCAACAAGAAGTTCTTCAATGGTGGCTATCTTCCATTGGCGAAAGATATGCTGCCCTGCACGGATTGCCCTGGCGAAGAGGCAAGCGCGATGATGTATCACCTGCTTTTGCGTAGCATGGTGGACGACCTCGACCTGCAGCCGCAACGCATCCTTGATGTGGGCTGTGGGCAGGGCGGTGGGCTTTACTACGCGCACCAGGTTTTCGCGCAAGCGTCATTGTCGGGGACTGATCGCAACGCAACTGCCGTACGGCTGGCACGCCGCAACCTTGCCCATGTCCCCGGTTGCGAGTTTGCCGGTGCCAAAGGTGATACGATCGCATTTGGCGATGCCAATTTTGATTTCGTGCTGAGTGTCGGGGCCCCTACGTATTTTGGCCTGACCACCTTTGTGGCGGAAGCTGCACGGGTTTGTGAAGCGGGGGGCACCATTGCTCTTTCAGGGGGATACAGGCAGGGTGATCATGTTGCGATAGAACGTGAACTGCGCGATGCTGCAGATAGCTGCGGGCTGAAATTCATAAGATACGCAAACATTACGCCCAATACTTTTGCAGCACTTCAGGCGGATATTCCACGCCGGATGGATGAATTGCGCCGCGTTCCTTGGCCTTTCCGTGCTTACGGCTGGAAATGGGCTGACATGCCGGGAAGTGCTGAATACGAGGAATACGCCACTGGCAAGCGCGCAGATTTTGCCGCCGTTCTGGTCAAGCCCTGACGGCGGCGTTTGCCCGCCCGCTTTCAGCAGGCAATCCGGTTTTTGGCAGGGGCCAGGATATGCCCCCGCAATCAGGCGTGGTGCTGTCTGCGAAATTCAGAGGTTAAGGCAGGATCGAAAGCCATCCCCATGCGGTGATGATCGTCGCGACCGTGCCAATCAGAACAGACGATGCGGCCACCCGTTTGGCCACGCCGTACATATTGGCAAACAAGAAAGCGTTGACGCCCGGAGCCATGGCGCCCGTGACCACGGCGGATCTGAGGTCTGGCACCGTCAGGCCAAAAGCATACCGACCCAGCAGGTAGGTAACCGCAGGATGGATGATCAGTGAAAGAATGCAAACCATGGCGATGGATTTCATGTCGCCTTCTGGTTGGTAGCGCCGCAAGACGCCTCCCAGCCCGAAAAGAGCGACGGGAATTGCCGTGCTGGCCATCATGACAATGGCTGACCACGCGACCTGCGGGACATCGAACCCCGACAGGTTCACGGCAAACCCCGCGACGATGCCGATTACCAGCGGCTGCGAGAAGATTGCCCGCAAGACCTGGGATGAAATTCCAAACAGTGACAGTCCCGCACCTTTACTGCGGACCAGTTCCATGCACGTGATGCCAAATCCATAGAGAAGCGGGGCATGTACCGAGATGATGGCGTAATTGCCCGAAAGCGCATCAGTCCCGTAGGCGCGTTCGGTGATCGGCAAGCCAAGCAAGAGCGAGTTTGAAAACATGCAGGCAAAGCCAATTGCCACGCTTTCGGCCGCCGTTCGGCCAAACAGGTGGCGCGCACCAAGAAAGCCCAGCCCGAAGCCTGCAAAAGCCCCTGCATAAAAGCTGGCAAACAGTGCGGGGTGGTAGGCAGATGACAGATCAAGCACGGCGACGGATTTGAACAGCAGGCACGGTGCCGCAAAATTTTGGGCAAATCGCATGACGCCATCGATTGCACTGTCATCGATCAATCTGCCAAAGGCTGCGGCGTAACCAAAACCTATCAGCAAGAAAACAGGCACAATGACATCAAGCAAGGCTGTCATGCGGTGTCGATTTCGATCACCATGCCGTCAAAAGCGGGGGTCACGCCGTCGGGCAATTCATCGACCAGTGTCTGATAATCCAGATCCAGATGCATGTTGGTCAACACCGCCCGACGTGGTTTGGCGCGTGCAATCCACTCCAGTGACAGTGCCAGATGGGCGTGGGTCGGATGCGGTTTGCGGCGCAGCGCGTCCAGCACCCAAACCTCCAGATCCATCAGGCAGGGCCAGCTTTCAGATGGTATTTCAATGACATCCGGAAGATAGGCGAGCTTTCCGATACGAAAACCCAAGGCGTCCATCATGCCATGTTCTGCGCGGAACGGTATGAAGGTGATCGGGCCACCTTTGCCAGTCACGTCAATCGGCCCGTTGATACTGTGCAGATCCAGGATCGGCGGATAGGCCGACCCTTCCGGTTGAACGAAAGCATAGGCAAACCGGTTCATCAAGGCCTCTTGCGTGGCGCTGTCCGCCCAGACCGGCAGTCTGTGCCGCAGGTTGAAGACGACCTGGCGCAAATCGTCAATGCCGTGCATGTGGTCGGCGTGGCTATGGGTGTAGATCACGCCATCCAGCGTACTGACACCCGCAGACAGAAGTTGTTCGCGCATGTCGGGTGATGTGTCGATCAAGACGCGCGTCGTGCCTCCGGGCGTTATTCGTTCAACCAGCATCGAACAGCGTCTGCGACGGTTCTTGGGATTTGCAGGATCACAATCGCCCCAATCGCCGCCAAGGCGGGGGACCCCGCCTGATGATCCGCAACCCAGAATGGTGAAGCGCAGCTTTGCCATCGTCAGGTGACCTTTGCGGGTGTTTTGGCGCGGGTAAACAGGCGGTCGAAATTGGCGGTTGTGGCGGCGGCAAATTCTGCAAGCGTCAGGCCGTAAACCTGTGCTCCTGCAGCGGCGGTGTGGGCGGTGTAGGCGGGTTCATTCCTGCGGCCCCGGAAAGGCGGCGGGGCAAGATAGGGGCTGTCGGTTTCCAGCAGGATACGGTCAAGCGGGGCGGCGGCGAAAATGTCGCGCAGAGCTTGACTTTTGGGAAAGGCTGCAATGCCGGACATTGACAGGTAAAATCCCAAATCCAAAGCACTGCGCGCCAAACCCGCGCCCGATGAAAAGCAATGCATAACGCATGGATAGGGCCTGATCTTAAACCCCTCTGTCAGGATCGCTTCCATATCGTCATCAGCACCGCGTGCGTGGATGATCAGGGGCAGCTGGGCTTCCTGTGCCGCCTCGATATGCACGCGCAGACTGGTTTGCTGAATGGCTTTGCTGTCGGCGGTATAGTGGTAATCCAGCCCCGTTTCGCCGATCCCGACGAATTTGGGGTGGGCTGCAAGGGCCACGAATTGCGCGACGGTGGCCATGGGTTCTTCGGCGGCGCTCATGGGATGGGTGCCTGCAGCGTAAAAGACGTTTGGATAGGCGTCAGCAATGGCGCGCACTTTCGGTTCGTTGCGCAGTCTGGTGCAGATTGTCACCATACGGGTGACGCCCGCCGCTTGCGCACGGGCAATCAACGCCGGCACTTCGCCTTCGAAATCGGGGAAGTCCAGATGGCAGTGGCTGTCAACCAGTTCGGGGGTCATTGGGCGCTCATCTATGGGCGAGGAGGGTGCCCGCCGTCTCGTCGATTTTCAAAAGCATATCCATCAGAAGGGCGGCAGGGTCAAGGTTCACTGCCCGCCCACGACGCGCCCGGATGGTCAGGCTTTGGGCGAGATCCGCCCATGCAAGAGCCGCCCCCGCCGGTTGCCCAAGGCGGATGAGCAGTGCCGCTTCGCCAATCGCGGCTTCGGGGGGCAGAGCCGCGGTTGCGGCGGCACGGGCGAGGCGGGCAAGAAACAGGTCGATCAAAGTAACAATCAGGTCAAACTGCGACTCCGCGCCCCGACCGGCTGATGTTTCGGAAAGCTGAAGTGCCTCTGTCCGGTCAAGCCGGGGTAGGGTGGTGAACAGCTTTGTCAGGCGCGTGTAGACTGCGAGACCATCAAGATTGGTCAGCCGAAACGCTTCGCCTACTGATCCGCCTGCAAGTTCGGCGATGGCTTGCACCTGGGTAGATGTAAGGGTTCCGCCTGCCGCTGATAGGGCATCCGCCAGCATTTCAGGCGGCAAGGGTGCCAAGCGCAGTTCCCGGCAGCGCGAGCGGATGGTGGCAAGCAAGCGCTGTGGCTGGTGGCTGATCAGGAAAAACGTAACCCCTTTTGGCGGTTCCTCCAGCAGTTTCAGCAAGGCGTTGGCCGCATTCGGGTTCAGATCATCAGCCGCATCAATGATGCTGACGCGTCGTCCGCCATCGCCAAGCGAAAGGTGGAAGTAGTCGGTCATCTTGCGGACTTCTTTGACCAGAATATCCTGTGCGGGGGCAACTTCCTTGTCGTTCAGGCCGCGCCGCAACAGAAACAGTCCCGGTTCGGAGAGCGCCCGCATACGGTGAGCAACAGGATTATCGAACGGGATATCGAGAGTTTCTGGCGGCGGGGCCGCAAACATCATGCCGTCATCTGGCGGGGTGGCCAAAAGAAACCGCGCCAGCATCCAGGCAAAGGTGGCTTTACCGATGCCGCGCGGGCCGCTGATCAGCCAGGCATGGTGCAGGCGACCAGACTTGAAACTGCCGAGGAATTCGGCCTGTGCTTCGGTATGTGCAAAAAGCCGGGCGGTTTCACGCGGATGGGGTGCGCCTTCGATCCGGTCCGGTTCGGGGAAATCCGCGAGGTAGACCGACGGCATGTGTCATATCCCCAGATGGGCGCAAGCGCGTGCAATAACATCCTCAGCTACCGCCTCCGGTGCGCGTGCGCCGTCAATAACGGTGAAACGGGAATGTTGGGTTGCAAGGTCCAGAAACCCAGCGCGCATCGCGGTTTGCAGATCAACCCCCATATCTTCGAACCGCTGCTCTGCTCCGGCACGCGCGACCGCGCGGGAATGGCCGAGCGCTGGGTCGATATCAATTAGAAACGTCAAGTCAGGTTCAACACCGATCATCAAGTCGTGCAGAGTGTTGACCGTGTCTTTAAGTCCGCTGCGGATACCCTGATACATTCGGGTGGAATCTGCAAAGCGGTCTGTTATTACCACCGCCCCTGCGGCAAGGGCAGGACGGATCGTCTTTTCCAGATGATCGCGTCGTGCCGCTGTGAACAGAAGAATTTCGGTTTCGGCAGACCAGCGGCTTGGATCGCCTTCCAATACCAGCCGGCGGATTTCTTCCGCACCGATGCTGCCGCCTGGTTCGCGGGTCAAGATCACATTTTGCCCCAACGCACGAAGATGGTCGGTCAGCATCCGCGCTTGGGTGGATTTCCCCGATCCGTCTATACCCTCAAAGCTGATGAACCGGCCGGGGATTGGCCGCTTGTCGGAAACTGCCATGACTACGACGCTATCGCCTTGTCCTGCACCCGTGCCAACAATGACTGTGCAGCAGAGGTAATTCGCTTGAAAAATCCTCCCTTCGCCACGTCCTGATCTGCGACGAGGGGGATCAGGACGTCGGGCAGGTCGGGAATATGGATCACAAGCTGGGCCACTTCCTGACCCGCTGTAACAGGGGCCGTCAAGGGGCCTGAATAGACGACTTCCGCAGTCACGGTGTCTTGCACCAATGCGGGCACCAATATCCGGACATCCTTGGCGGGAACCAGACCCACCTTAGAGGCTGATCCCATCCAGACACTGGCCTCTGCGACGCGGACACCGGCCTTGGCCACTGTTTTCTGTGCGAATTGACGAAACGCCCAATTGACCAGACTTTCTGCCTCTTCAGAGCGATCCTTTTCGGACGCAAGGCCGCTGATCACGACTATAACCCGTCGGTCGCCTTGCAATGCGGAACCAACGAGCCCGTAACCTGCCTCTTTTGTATGCCCGGTTTTCAATCCGTCTGCGCCGATCCCAAGCTTGAGCAGCGGATTTCGGTTAAAACGGTTGTCTGGGGCGCGATCTGCAAAGTTGAATTCGGTTTCGGAAAAGACCCCGTAGTTTTCAGGGAATTCTTCGATCAAGCGCCGTGCCAGCACCCCCAGATCATGCACGCTCATCAAGTGATCGGGGTCGGGCCAGCCTGAGGCGTTCTTGAAAGTTGACTGCGTCAGCCCTAGGGCGCGCCCGCGTTCCGTCATTTGTGCCGCGAAGGCATCTTCTGTTCCGGCAAGCCCCTCGGCAACCACCACACAGGCATCATTGCCAGAATTCACGATGATGCCTTGGATCAAGTCGCGAACTGTCGGCCGGTCAAGTTCACTTAGAAACATTGTAGAGCCACCCATGGCATGGGCGCGGGCCGAAACGGCAAAACTTGTGTCCATCGTGACCCGCCCATCCCGCAGGGCTTCGAACAGCATGTTGATCGTCATCAGTTTTGACATTGACGCGGGATGAATGGGTTTGTCAGCGTTCTTTTCAAGCAGCACAGCCTGGGTTCCGACGTCAAAGACCCAAGCCGCTGTGGCGCGGGTCTCAAAGGCATGCAGAGTCTGCGCCGCAAACGCCCACAGCAAGACTGCCACGCCAGTATTTCGCAGATTGAACCTCATTTCCCACCCCTTATTCAGTTATCCAGAAACAGGATAGGCATCGACAAATCCCAAGGCTTTGACTTTGGCCAGCAATGCTTTTCGGTCGGCGCTGCCAGTGGCCACGACGCTCCAATAGGTTTTGCCATTGCTTTCATCCTTGCGGATATCCGCGGCGACCCCTCCGGCCTTCAGCGTATCCACTGCTTTTTGGGCATTGGCCTCGACACTGAAAAAGCCGATCTGGATACGGTTTGATCCAGCAGACGGCTTGGGTTCTATTGCAGGTTCGGTTTGGGCCTCAGGCAAGGGGGCCACATCGAGGGCGGCAACGGGCGCTGCAAGTGCGCCGTCTTGCGCTAAGCCGTCCTCAATCGAGGGCCCTGCCAATTCCGCTGCAGCTGCAGCTTTTGCCGCAGCCCGGGCGCGCTTGCGCGCGGCACGCTTCGTCTCGCCAGGGCGCGGCGTCGGATCAAGGTCATCGCTCGCAGTGGGTTCCAGTGCGGGCTCTGCACTTTCGGTACCATCCGCCCGGTCAAGCGCGGCGCCCGCGGCGGCAAGAGGATCTAGTGCAGCCGTCTTGGGCGCGGATGGATCCGTTGCCAGTTCAACATCCGCCGGTTCTGTCAAGGTTTGGGTTTCCGAAACTGGATCCGCAGGTGCGACCTCTGATTGGCTGTCTTCGCGGCGCAGGGCTGTGACATTCAACTTGCCCGGCTGACCGGCCAAAAGGCCCAACGCTTCCGCCGCATCCGACGAAATCTGCAGCTTGGGTCCTGGATTGTCGCGTTCACGCCGAAATAGCGCACCGATCACAAATTTGCCATTTGCTTCATTGCGCAAGATTACCCGTTCAGGATTGACAGCGTCAGGCGATGCAACCCAAACCCCCCCAAGGGATGGGCGGCCATCCCAAAGCGCACTGCCTGTGGTCTGGAAAATCTCGGGTGCTTCAACATCGCGGTCTACCAGGCGAACCGACTTTGCAGCCTCGGTCGTGATCGGGCCTTCAGCGGAATTATCATTTTGAGTAAAGGGCTTGGGAAAATTTTCACAAGCTGAAAGTGCCGTTGCAATTGCCAAAAGCATAGCCAGTTGTCGCTTCGGCGTTCTTGCCATAATTCGCCCCTATCTTGCCCGGATTCTGTGCCGGACATTGGTTTCTCCGCCTTGTTGGCGGTTATGCTGCACGTGAATTGCGATCTTCGTTACGCAATATGATACCCGTAGTGCGGGCAAGTGGAAAGAGCGGCCAGACCGATGCGCGGAAATCATCTAAGCCCCTTTCAGAATCGCGCGCCTGTCAGTAAGGGTCTGCTGACGCTAGGTGGCAAGATGGCCGGATCGACCTGATTTTGCCCCCCTGATGCGGAAGGGTGGCAGAGTGGTCGATTGCTCCGGTCTTGAAAACCGGCGATGTGAAAGCATCCGTGGGTTCGAATCCCACCCCTTCCGCCACTTTGGAACAAAACTGGGCACCGCGCCCGTGGGGGCCGCTGTGTAGGCCAGTGTTCTCAGCAGATCGCTCTTCGATCCCATGATGCGGACTTCACCTACATCGACTTCGACGCGCTGTGCCAGGGCGCGCAGGTGGTCGCGGCGGTAGCCGCCGCCGGGCAGGCGCATCCGGTCGCGTGCGGTGCTGGCGAAGTTGCGGAGCATCTGCGGTGTGATCGATTTCTGGCTGATCGTTTCCAGCAAGGCCGAGGCCCTGTCTGCGTCGACGCGGGCCTGATCGCGGGTGGCTTTGAGGGTCGCGATGCGGGTCTTCAGCTCCGGGTCGTCGAGGTTGGCGACACCGCCTTCGATGGCGTCGTAGAGCCGGTTAAGGCGCAGGTCGGTTTCGGTCGCTCGTTTGTTGAGCTCCCCGATGTGTTGCTGCTTGCGCTCGGACCGCTCCTGCCTGCGGTCGAGGACGGTGGAGAGGACTTCTTCCAGCCGCTTCGGGTTGAGTAGGCGTTTTTCCAGGTGATCCGCAACCAGTGTATCCAGTTTATCCATCGGGACGGTCATTCCGGTGCAAGCGGTCGGTCCCTGCCGGGCTTTCGTCGAGCAGGTGTAGTAGCGATACCGTCCGCCCTTCCCGGTGCGGATGGTCATCGCTCCTCCGCATTTTGCACAATGGATCAAGCCGGTCAGCAGCGTGGGACCGCTGACCACGCGCGGCGGCGTGACCTTGGGGTTTCGTGCCTTCATCCGCGCCTGCACGGTCGCAAAGGTGGCCTCGTCGATGATCGGCGGCACGGCCACGGTGATTACCTCGTCTGCTGGCTTGAGGTCTTTGGTCTTGCCCCGCTTGTTGAACTCATGCCGTCCGATGTAGGCCGGACGGGTCAGCATTTTGTGGAGGCTACCTATGCCCCATCTGCCGCCGTCGCGGGTGAAGATACCCTTTGCGTTGAGGTGGCTGGTGATCGCTTTGACACCCATCGGTCCGGACGTAC
>JANNSG010000049.1:0-2846 GCA_031402355.1 Pseudorhodobacter sp.
CAATGCTGACGCGCTTTTGAAAATTGTGGCGATTGAACAGGCGGGCGGGGTCGTTGAGGGCTGGGATGTGCCCCAGGACATCGCCGTTACAATGGCTTTCGGCGCATTGGTCGGCAAGCTCGATCCGCTGATCTGCGACCGGGTTTCGCGCATTGCGCATGAATACATGGATGGCACTATCGTGACACGCGATGTCACCATGGCCGAAAAGTGGTTCAAGTTTGCAGCCGATCTGGGGGATTCGTCTGCCGCTTGGAAAGTGGCGGAAATGCACATGCGGTCCGAAGATCTGACCAAGTCCAATGATGTGCTGATCAATTATCTGACCAAGGCCGCCGAGGGCGGGTTGCCGTTTGCACAAGTGACCCTTGGCCGCGCCTATGAACTGGGTGCGTTGGTGCCTCTTGACCTTGCCCGCGCAGGCACGCTTTACGCGGCTTCGGCCAAATACGGAGACCGCGCAGGCGTCGTTCGCAACGTGCTTTTCTTGCAAGCCCAAGCAAAAGCTGACGCAGCCAATCTGCCCGCCTATCACGCTGCTCTGGCAGAATTGGCCAAGCGCAAGGATGCACCCGGCTGGGCATTCATCGAGCAAGCCGAGATATTGCTGGACCAGAAGGGTCGTTGGGCCGGAGAAAAAGAAGCAGTCGTGCTTTTGGAAAAAGCTGATGCCTTGGGTGAAGCCGGCGCGGCGAAACTGCTGACGCCAATCCGGTTTCGGCACGCCCAATCGCCAGCCGAATTTTACGATATCATCGACAAGGTGATGGAGACAGTTCACACAAACGGCGAAATTGACCCGATGAATGGTCTGAAAAGCGCATTTACCTGCAGGTCACCGAATGCGCCGCAACGTGACGAGGCAAACTATTGGCGCGACATCAGTGCGGCAACTGGCACAAAAACGGTAGAGTTTTCGCCGGATGATCTTCTGCGCCTGATCGCCCGTCCCGATGTACAGGACATCGCCCGACTTCAGACCCAGGCCCTTTATGGCCGGCCGACGGCCATTGCCCAATTCATGGCGGTGCTGGATCGTACCGATGCCCCATTGGAACAACGCGCTTTCTGGCAGAAATACTCCCGTCGTTTTGACGAGGTCGCGTTGTCGCGCGGGCAGCTAGAACGAAAATTCTACCGTATTGGACAGAATATCGGCGATCCGGCCACTTACCTTCGCATGGCAATTGCGGAGGGTGATCTTGTGGCGGGAATCGATCTTGCCGAAATCCTGATGGAGACCAATCCGCAGGTCTTTGGCCCCGAGGCCACAACGGTGTTGTTGCCGCTGGCAAGCCAGGGCAATGGCGCCGCGATGGATCTTTTGCAGCAAACTGATCCTGATCGTTTCCCCGATGCGCGGTCTGTCTATGACGCCTATGCTCAGGTGATCGAGGATCGGGGTGATTTTGACGCCATCATGTTGGCGATCCCGTTTTTGCCCAGGCCGGAAACGGTTGAAGATTACAAGGCGCGCGCCCGGACGGTGACCGATTGCAGCTTTGATCAGGTGATGCGGATGGTGCGCACCATGGGCGATATAGGCGATTCCAGAACCTTCGCCCAATGGATGGATATCGCCGAGTTCCTCAGCGAAAGCGACAGCTGGCGCATGGTCAAGATGGGGGATACTCTGCGACAGTTCGGCGATGCCCGCACTGTCACCGAGCAGATTGAATTCTTTGAGGTGGGCTACAAGGCAGGAAGTCTGACCGCAATTCACCGATTGCTTGAGTCCTTCTCGAAGCCCGGCTCGCCCAACTTCAACCCTGGCCGATCGGCCGATCTGTTTATCGATCTGGTTGGCCGTGTCGATGTTCTCGAAGTGCCGCATGTCTTGAAACGTATTGCCGGAACACCTCCATCCATCAGCAATGATGTCTATAGCCGTATCAATATCGAGGCGCTCTATCTGACATCAGCGAACGAGGGCTCAGCCGAGGCCATGCTGGAACTGGGAAAACTGATCCGCATTCGGGCGACTTCCGCCGATGATCTTGCACTGGCCACCGAATGGATTGGCAAATCCGCAAATCTGGGGGATGTTGATGCCATGGTGGCCTACGCCGATGCGCTTGCGTTCGGCATCGGCATTGATGCGTCTCGCGAAAATGCCCTGGTCTGGCTTGGCAAGGCAGCTGACGCCGGCAACGCAGATGCTGCCGCAAAAGTGCGTGGCCTGACACTTGAGGTGAAAGTTTCGCAATGATCGGTAGATGTCTGGTCCGAAATCTTATGGCGGCACTGATGCTTGCTTACAGCAGCCCGTCTTTGCAGGCCGACCCGCCGCAGCCCCCACCAGCGGCATGTTTTGCCAAGGTTGATCCGGTCACGACGCTGGGATTTCCAAGTCGCTATCTTAAAGACAGCAAGTCACGCTCAGAGTTTGACGAAAAGGCGAATGCTGCGGTCGAGGCCGCGCTGAAACCGGTGGATGACTTTATCAAGGACCTGTCAATTGCCGCAAACGATGCCTTGGCTTTGCCTGAAGCGAAGGCAGTACATGCGGCCAACTGCGTGGTCACGCGTATTCATGACTGGGCGTCGGCTGATGCGTTAAGCCAGCTACAAAGCGATGGCGCGCAATTGTCCATCCCCAGCCGGATTGCGGCCATCGCCATTGCATATGCCCAGGCACAGCCCCGGGCCGCCGGGTCGGGTCATCAGGCTGTCATAGAAGACTGGTTGCGCATCCGTGTCGTCGCCAGCATGGACTATTTCGACCTCAAGGCCCCGACCCGTGCCAGCAGCAACAACCTGCGTGCCTGGGCCGGGCTTGGGGCGGCACAGGTTGGTCTGATCTTGAATGACCAAGCCATGATCACCTGGGCTGCGGCGTCAGTCCG
>JANNSG010000050.1:0-22881 GCA_031402355.1 Pseudorhodobacter sp.
TCGCGCGGGCGGTCCGGGTATTTCGTTTCAGACAGTGCGCCGCTGCAACCGGAGTTTCTGCCGTCAACCCAGCGCGGGGTTGAACTGGTGGATTATGCAGCGCTGAGCGGGCGCAGGTTTTCAGGTGGCATAAACCTGACCAAGCCCGCCGATTGGCGCAGCTATCCGTTTCCGTTCATCTACGGGCAGGCAGATGCAACGCTGTTTGATCATCAGAACTGGCGGTTCTGTGCGATGCGCGCTCTGGGCAAACAGGATTTCGAAACCCTGTCTGCGGATTATTACGAACAGGACGACCCACTGTTGATCGAGTATATCTTGCGCAACATCCTGCCCCGGCGCGGCATTCATGCGCGGCCCGAGGAAGTGCTGATCACCATGGGTGCGCAGAACGGGCTTTGGATTGCAGCACAGGTGCTGCTGCAAAAGGACCGTGTCGCCGTGGTGGAAAACCCCTGCTACCCGGGCCTGCGGTCCATTCTGGAGCAAACCGCTTGCATGGTCGCCAATGTGGATGTTGATCAGGATGGTTTGCCGCCGGACCGGATGCCTGCGCGTGTCGATGTGGTGTTTACCGCGCCAAGCCATCACAGCCCGACCAATGTCACCATGCCGCTGGACCGGCGGGCAGCCTTGCTGGCAGCGGCGTCGGCGCGCAATTTCATCATCGTCGAGGATGATTACGAATTTGAAATGTCATTTCTGAAAGCGGTGTCGCCGTCGCTGAAGTCTTTGGACAGCGAAGGGCGGGTCATTTACGCAGGATCGTTTTCCAAGTCGATCTTTCCGGGCCTGCGGCTGGGCTATCTGGTTGGGCCAGAGGCGTTTATCCGCGAGGCGCGGGCGTTGCGTCTGACAGTGCTGCGCCATCCGCCTGGGCATATTCAGCGCACGGCAGCGTATTTCCTGTCGCTGGGTCATTACGACGCGCTGATCAACAAGATGCGCCAGACTTTCCGGCGCCGGCGCACGGCGATGGATGAGGCAATCCGGGATCAGGGATTGCGCACTGCACCGCAAGCGGGCTTTGGCGGATCGAGCATCTGGATGCGAGCCCCCGATGCGGTGGACACCGACCAGCTGGCAGCGCAACTGCGCGTGCGGGGCGTGCTGATCGAACCGGGCCGGGTGTTTTATGATCCGGCGATGGGGCCGCAGAACTATTACCGCTTGGCCTATTCGTCAATCGCGGCCAGCAGGATCGCCGAAGGTATCGGGCTGATCGCGCAAGCGATTTCGGAAACTGGACCTAAGTAGGTGTACAAGCTGGCCCTAACCCCGGCCGATTGACCCGCTTAGAACGGAGCAACGTCTGAACAGGAAGGAAAACGCGATGAAGATGACCACCGAAGAGGCTTTCGTCAAAGTGCTGCAAATGCACGGAATTGAGCATGCTTTCGGCATCATCGGATCGGCCTTCATGCCGATATCTGACCTGTTTCCGCGCGCGGGCATCACATTCTGGGACTGTGCCCACGAAGGGTCAGGCGGGATGATGGCGGATGGCTACACCCGCGCCACGGGCAAAATGTCGATGATGATTGCGCAGAACGGGCCGGGGATCACCAATTTTGTGACGCCGGTGAAAACCGCCTATTGGAACCACACGCCGCTGTTGCTGGTGACACCGCAGGCGGCGAACAAGACCATCGGCATGGGTGGCTTCCAAGAGGTGGAACAGATGGCGCTGTTCAAGGATATGGTCGCTTACCAAGAAGAAGTGCGCGACCCGTCCCGTGTGGCCGAAGTACTGAACCGGGTGATCATCAACGCAAAACGCGCCTCGGCCCCGGCGCAGATCAACATGCCGCGCGATTACTGGACGCAGGTGATAGACATCGAATTGCCCGCGATAGTGGAATTTGAGCGGCCATCGGGCGGGGCAGAGGCCATTCAAGCGGCGGCGGATTTGCTGTCATCGGCGAAATTCCCGGTGATCCTGAACGGGGCGGGCGTGGTCTTGGCGGGGGCAATCCCTGCGTCAATGGCGCTTGCCGAACGGTTGGATGCGCCGGTTTGCGTGGGCTATCAGCACAACGATGCGTTTCCGGGATCGCACCCTTTGTTTGCCGGGCCTCTGGGATACAACGGCAGCAAGGCGGCAATGGAATTGATTTCTGCTGCAGATGTGGTACTCTGCTTGGGTACCCGGCTGAACCCGTTTTCAACGCTTCCCGGATACGCGCTGGACTATTGGCCGAAGGCGGCCAAGATCATCCAAGTCGACATCAACCCGGACCGGATCGGGCTGACCAAGAAGGTTACTGTTGGCATTGTCGGCGACGCTGCAAAGGTCGCCGAGGCGGTTTTGGCGCGACTGGCCTCTGCCGCAGGTGACCATGGTCGGGCCGAGCGTAAAGCCAAAATCGCACAGACGAAATCAGCCTGGGCGCAACAGCTGTCGTCGATGGACCACGAAGATGACGATGCGGGCACCACATGGAACGCGCGGGCGCGGGCGGACAAACCCGATTGGATGAGCCCCCGGATGGCGTGGCGGGCTATACAGTCTGCGCTGCCGAAAGACGCGATTATTTCGTCCGACATCGGCAACAACTGCGCCATCGGCAACGCTTACCCAACGTTTGAAGAAGGGCGGAAGTATCTGGCACCGGGCTTGTTTGGCCCTTGCGGCTATGGTCTTCCTGCCGTTGTTGGGGCCAAGATCGGCTGCCCGGATGTGCCGGTAGTTGGTTTTTCCGGCGACGGCGCCTTTGGCATTGCGGTGACGGAACTGACCGCGATTGGCCGGGGGGAATGGCCCGCAATCACGCAAGTGGTGTTTCGCAACTATCAATGGGGGGCGGAAAAGCGCAACTCGACCCTGTGGTATGACGATAATTTCGTCGGCACCGAACTGGATGAACAGGTGTCTTACGCAGGCATTGCAAAGGCGTGCGGCTTGAAAGGTGTGGTCGCCCGCACGATGGACGAACTGACCGCAGCGCTGCGTCAAGCGATCATCGACCAAAAGGCAGGTAAAACCACGCTGATCGAGGCGATGATCAATCAGGAACTAGGCGAGCCGTTCCGCCGCGATGCGATGAAGAAACCTGTGGCTGTGGCGGGGATCGACCGCGCAGATATGCGCAGGCAAGTGGTCTGATGCCTTTTGACCTTGGTCCAGCGGCGCTGGTCTGGTTAGCAATCGCGGTGTTGGTCGCGGCCTTTGTACGTGGCTATTCGGGCTTTGGCTATTCGGCGATGGTGATTGCCGCATCCAGTTTGGTGACCAATCCGCTGAATTTCGTGGCGGTTGTGGTGATTTTGGAAACAGTGATGTCGTTGCAAGCCGCGAAAGGCGCCGGGCCGGATGTGGATTGGCGCAGGGTCTGGCTTTTGCTGGCCGGGGCGGCTGTCGGGTTGCCTTTGGGCCTTTGGGTGTTGACGGGCGTATCCGAAGATACCGCGCGGGCAGTCATTTCGGCCTATGTGCTGGTCATGTGCGGTGTTCTGCTGTTGGGCTGGCGGCTGCGCACCGAGGTACGAGGGCCTGGCAATTTGGCGGCGGGGCTGGTGTCTGGCCTTGCCAATGCGCCGGGGATGGGGGGCCTGCCAATCGCCGCGTTCTTTGCAGCACAGCCGATGCAGGCGGCGGTATTCCGGGCCACGCTGATTGCCTATTTCCCGCTGCTCGATATCTATTCGGCACCTTTGTACTGGTATGCTGGACTGGTCTCGATGGATACGGTTTGGGCGTCGTTGATTGCACTGCCGCTGACGATCTTGGGCAACTGGCTGGGCGGGCGGCATTTTCTGAACACTGATCCACAGGATTTCCGGCGCTTTGCGATTGTGTTGTTGGCAGGGCTGGCGGGCCTTGGCCTGATCAAGGCTGTGATTTGATGTTGCTGGTGATCAATGCAGGATCATCGTCGATCAAGCTGGCGGTGTTTGACGGGAACTTGCGCGAAGTGGCCCGCGCGCAGGTGGCCGAGATTGAGCAAGGCGGCCATGCGGCGGCAATGCAGGATGGACTGCGGCAGGCCGGGGTCAATCTGGGCGACCTGACCGCTGTGGCGCACCGGGTGGTGCATGGCGGGGTAGGTCTTGTCACGCCTTGCCGCGTGACCCCGCAAGTGATCGCCGCGATCGAGGATTGCGTGCCTTTGGCCCCCCTGCACAACCCTGCAAATCTGATTGGCATTCAGGCAGTTGCAAGCTTGGCCCCGAACCTGGCGCAGTTTGCCAGCTTTGACACGGCCTTTCACGCGACCAACCCGGACATGGCCACCCGCTATGCCATCCCGGCGGCAGATGCGGCGCTGGGATTGCGGCGGTACGGGTTTCACGGGCTGTCTTATGCGGCCTTGGTGCAGGCTTTGCCCAAGCTGGCAAACGCACCTTTGCCAACGCGGCTGCTGGCCTTGCATCTGGGCAATGGCGCGTCGCTATGCGCCATTCTGGATGGGCGTTCTGTGGCGACGACAATGGGCTATTCCCCGCTGGACGGCCTGACCATGGGCACGCGGGCAGGTGCGATGGATGGCAATGCGGTGCTGCGTCTGGCGCAGGTTCACGGCATCGCTGGCGCGGCGCGGATCCTGAACCGGGAAAGCGGGCTTTTGGCGCTTGGGGGTGCAACCGATATGCGGGCCTTGCACGCGGCGGGCACGCCTCAGGCAGGCTTTGCGCTGGATCATTTCTGCTATTGGGCTGTGCGGCATTGCGGAAGCATGATTGCGGCGATGGGGGGCCTTGATGCGGTCGCCTTCACAGGCGGGATCGGCGAGAATGATGCCCTGATCCGCGCGCGCATTCTGGACGGGCTGGCATGGACTGGGGTAGCATTTGACACAGTGGCCAATCTGGCGGGAGCTGCTTGTTTGCACAAGGTAGTGTCAGATGTCGCGATCTGGACAGTCCCGGCGGCAGAAGAACGCCAGATTGCATCTGAAGCGATGGCGCTTATGGGGACAACATCTGAATGACGCTGCATCAGCCAAAGCTTGATACCTCGCCCAAGGTATCGGACCAGATTCGGCGGACGACCTGTTACATGTGCGCCTGCCGGTGCGGGATCAATGTGCATCTGACTTCTGGCAAAGTGACCTACATCGAAGGCAACCGGGATCATCCGGTCAACAAGGGTGTGCTCTGTGCCAAGGGCGCATCGGGGATCAAGCAGATCACCGCACCGTCGCGGTTAAGGGGGCCGATGCGCCGGGTTGGGCCAAGGGGCTCGGGGGCATTTGAGGAAATAAGCTGGGATGAGGCTTTGGAGCTTGCGGTGTCTTGGATGAAGCCCTTGCGCGAAACAGCGCCGGAAAAGCTGGCGTTCTTTACCGGGCGGGATCAGTCGCAGTCTTTCACCGGGTGGTGGGCGCAGGCGTTCGGGACGCCGAATTACGCCGCACATGGCGGGTTTTGTTCGGTGAACATGGCGGCAGCGGGCATCTACACCATCGGCGGCGCGTTTTGGGAATTTGGCCAGCCCGATTGGGACCTGACCAAGTTGTTCGTCATGTTCGGTGTGGCCGAAGACCATGACAGCAACCCGATCAAAATCGGTCTGGGCAAACTGAAAGCGCGCGGCGCACGGGTGATCGGGGTGAACCCCATTCGCACAGGCTATAACGCCGTGGCGGATGACTGGTACGGTATCACGCCGGGGACCGATGGTTTGCTGATCCTGTCTCTGGTCCACTGCCTGCTGCAAGCGGGCAAGTTTGATGTCGAATACCTCGCGCGCTGGACCAATGCCGGGCTGCTGGTGAATGAGGCAGAGGGGCCAGATAAGGGCCTGTTCGTGCGCAACGCTGAAAGCCAGCCCTTTGTGATTGACCGCGCAACAGGCGCGCCTGCGTCTTGGGATGGCAAGGGTGTGGTCGCCGATCTTGGGGCAGTCTGGCAGGGCAACCGCACGGTGTTTCAGCATATGGCGGAGCGGTATCTGGCGGCGGAGTATGCGCCAGAAGCAGTGGCGGAGCGAACGGGGATCGCGGCGGATCGTATTCGCGCGCTGGCGGCGGAAATTGCCGATGTGGCATTCAATCAGGCGATCCGGGTGGAACAGAACTGGACCGATTTTCGGGGTGACACCCACGATCATATGCCGGGGCGGCCGGTGTCGTTCCATGCCATGCGTGGTATTTCGGCGCATTCGAATGGGTTTCAGACCGCGCGGGCGTTGCATCTGTTGCAAATCATCTTGGGCGCGGTGGAAGCGCCGGGTGGGTATAGGTTAAAACCGCCCTACCCGAAACCGATGGAGGCGCATCCGACGCCGCATTTCGTGGTGAAACCGGGCCAACCGCTGACCGGCCCGCATTTGGGCTATGTGCGCAGCCCCGACAATCTGGCACTGCGCGAAGATGGCAGCCCGGCGCGGATTGATAAGGCGTTTTCGTGGGAAAATCCATTCTCGGCGCATGGCCTGATGCAGATGGTCATCCCCAACGCCCATGCGGGTGACCCTTACCGCATCGACACGTTGTTCTTGTATATGGCGAATATGGCGTGGAATTCGTCGATGAATTCATCCGCCGTGATGGGCATGCTGACGGATAAGGACGACGATGGTGAATATGTCATCCCGCGCATCATCTATTCGGATGCTTACGCGTCGGAAATGGTGGCCTATGCCGATCTGATCCTGCCCGACACTACCTATATGGAACGGCACGATTGTATCTCGATGCTGGACCGCCCGATTTCTGAACCCGGCGCTGCAGGCGACGCGATCCGCTGGCCTGTGGTTGAGCCGGACCGAGATGTGCGGGGGTTTCAGTCTGTTTTGCTGGACCTTGGTGCGCGGCTGGGCCTGCCGGGGTTTGTGGCCGAAGATGGTACGCCGAAGTTCAAGGATTATGCCGACTACATCGTCAACCACCAGCGCAGGCCCGGTGTCGGGCCGCTGATGGGGTTTCGCGGTGATGGCTCGGGGGCGGGCAGGGGCGCCCCCAACCCCGACCAGCTGGCGCGCTACATTGAAAACGGCGGGTTCTTTCAGGCGCATGTGCCGGATGAGGGCGCTTATTTCAAGCCTTGGAATGCGGCCTATCAGGATTGGGCGGTGGAAACGGGCTTTTACGAATCCCCTCAGCCCTATCTCTTTTCGATCTACTCGGAACCGATGCGGCGGTTTCAACTGGCGGCCGAGGGGCATGGCTTTACCCAGCCGCCGGACGCTTTGCGCGACCGCATCAAGCAATCCATGGACCCGCTGCCGATCTGGTATCCACCCTTTGGCGATGACGCGGCGGCGGGGTATCCCGTTCACGCGCTGACGCAGCGGCCGATGGCGATGTACCATTCCTGGGGGTCACAAAACGCCTGGCTGCGCCAAATACATGGCAAGAATTACCTCTATCTGCCAACCAAAATCTGGGAAGCGCAGGGATTTGCCGACGGTGATTTTGCCCGCGTTACATCACCATCGGGTGTCATCGAGGTGCCAGTGGCGCATATGGCGGCGTTGAACGAAAACACGGTCTGGACGTGGAACGCGATTGGCAAACGCAAAGGGGCTTGGGGGCTGGACGACGGCGCGCCCGAAGCAACCAAAGGGTTCTTGCTGAACCATCTGATATCCGAGCTGCTGCCGCAAAAAGCGGATGGGCAACGTTGGGCGAATGCCGATCCGATCACAGGCCAAGCGGCGTGGTTTGATCTGCGCGTGAAAGTGGAACGGATTGGGCCACAGACCGAGGCACAGCCCGCATTCGGGTCAGTCAAATTGAAGGTGACACCATGACAGCCCTTCCTGCGCAAACCGGCAAAAAACTTGGGCTTGTTGTTGATCTGGATACCTGCGTCGGCTGCCACGCTTGCGTGACGGCGTGCAAGGGCTGGAACGATCAGGGCTATGGCGCACCACTTTCCGACCAAAACCCTTATGGATCAGACCCTTCCGGCACATTTCTGAACCGGGTTCACAGCTATTCGGTGCAACCTGCAGACGGGCCTGCACAAATAATCAACTTCCCCCGATCTTGCCTGCACTGCGAAGACGCACCTTGCGTGACGGTCTGCCCAACAGGCGCAAGTTACAAGCGCGTTGAAGATGGCATTGTGCTGGTGAATGAGGACGCCTGCATGGGTTGCGGCTTATGCGCCTGGGCCTGCCCTTACGGCGCGCGGGAAATGGACGCGGACGCAGGTGTGATGAAGAAATGCACGCTGTGCGTTGACCGGATTTACAACGAAAACCTGCCCGAAGAAGACCGCGAACCTGCCTGTGTGCGCACTTGCCCGACAGGTGCGCGGCATTTTGGCGATTTCGCTGACCCTGATAGTAAGGTCAGCCGCTTGTCCGCCGAGCGCGGCGGCTATGCTTTGATGCCGGATTTGAAGACCAAACCGACGAACCGCTACTTGCCGCCGCGCAAGAAAGATGTGCGGCAGGATGCCAGCCTTCTGGCCCCTCTGCTGGACATTCAGGCGACGGGCTTTGCGGGGTGGCTTGACCGCGTGTTGGGGAAAATCTGATGCATCCGGCCCCGTCTGTGATCATATTTTCGGTGTTGTCGGGGCTGGGGTTCGGGCTGCTTGCCTATCTGGGCGCTGGGGTTGTTACACCGTCCGGTTGGGCCGCATTCTTGTGGTGGGGGTTGGGATACGGCTTTGCGATCGCCGGACTTTTGGCCGCGACGGCTCACCTTGGCAACCCGAAGAACGCGCTGAAAGCCTTCAGCCAATGGCGCACGAGCTGGCTTAGCCGCGAGGCTTGGGCATCGATGGCGACGCTGTTTCTGCTCGCCCCGGTGGCACTGTCGGATTGGTTGGGTTTGGGCTGGCCGCGTGGTCTTGGGCATTTCGGAGCGGTTTTGGCACTGTTCACTGTTTTCACCACCTCGATGATCTACACCCAGATCAAGGCAGTGCCGCGCTGGAACCATTGGTTGGGTCCGGTGATGTTTCTGGGCTTTGCACTGACAGGCGGCGCGGTTCTGGCGGGGCAGGGTTTCGCGGCCTATCTGCTGGTGGCGCTTGGGCTGGTGTTGCTGGCGCTTTGGCATGTCGGTGACGGGCAGTTTGCGCGTGCCGGGCAAAACATGGGCACGGCCACCGGCCTTGGCACGATTGGCGAGGTGACATTGTTCGAGCAGCCCCATACAGGTGGCAACTACCTGATGCGCGAGATGATCTTTGTTGTGGGGCGCAAACACGCGCAAAAGCTTCGGTTTATTGCGCTGGTTTTGGTCAGCATCCTGCCAGCGGTCATGCTGGCCGTCTTGCCCCATGCCCTATGGGCGTTTGCGCTTGCAGTACTTTGCCACCTGATTGGTGCCCTTGTCGCGCGTTGGTTGTTTTTTGCCGAGGCCGAACATGTGGTGGGCCTGTATTACGGGGCCAGATGATCTTGTACCGCGTCATAGCGGTGATAGACGCAGGCCAGTTTGTTGCCATCTGGATCACGCACATAGGCCGCGTAAAAGCCCGGCTCGTACTGTAACCTTACGCCCGGCGGGCCGTCGTCACTGCCTCCATTCGCCAGTGCCGCCTTGTGAAAAGCGCGCACTTCGGCGGCGGACCCAGCGCGGAAAGCCACCATTGTGCCATTGCCGGGGGCGGGTGTCTGGCCGTTGAAGGGTGGGCACAGCCAGAGGCTGACGCCATCGTCATAATCGGGCCCCCAGCCTGCCCAGCCCACGTCCGGGTCTGGCGTGCGGCTATAGCCAAGCGGCGCGAGGGCAACATCATAGAATTTTGCTGCGCGGTCAATATCTTGTGTCCCAAGGGTGACATAAAGGATCATCGACATTTGGGTTTCCTTTGTGACTTTGTGACTTTGGGGGGATGGGTTGATAGCGCCTTTGCTTCTTTCTGTCAGGCGGAAACCATGGCAGTGATTTGATCATTGCAGGGTCAGGACCCCAGGGCAAGTTTCCAGCCAGCCAGCGGTCAAGCCCGCATCGTGATTTGACGAATCTGTTTGGCGTGATTAGAACGAAAAGGGAACAAAAAGCCCATCGGTCATGTATGTCAGTTATATCCTTAAATCGGTCGAAAAGGGCTGCACGGTGGACGCCGGGCGCGGATCTTCCGGCCACCCTGTCAGAGGTTTTTGCGCAGACCCCGGTGGACGGCGGCGCGGTGGGTTTTGTGCTGTCACAGCTTTCGCGCAGTGCGGCCCCGGTGCTTTGGGTGCAAGACCGGCTGTCTGCCAAAGAGACCGGGGTGCCCTATCTGCCGGGGGTCGGGCGGCCTTTTGTGATGGTGCATCTGTCACGCCCGGACGAGGTTTTGGTGGCGATGGAAGAAGGCTTGCGCAGTGGCGGACTGGCCGCCGTGGTGGGCGAGGTTTGGGGTGCGCCATCGTGCCTGGATTTCACCGCGACGCGGCGGCTGGTGCTGCGGGCCGAGACGATGGGGCAGGCCTGTTGGTTGATCCGGCGCGGGGCAGCACCCGATTTAAGTGCGGCACGCAACCGGTGGCGGGTGGCATCCTTGCCGTCGGCACTGCATGCGGACGACCCACTGGCACCGGGAGATGCGCGCTGGCAGGTGGATTTGTTCCGGTCGCGTTTCACCGACCCTGGCATATGGGTGGCGCGCTATGACGGGGCGGCGGATCGTGTCGATTTCACTGCCGCAGTTCCCGATAGAGTGTTGGCAGAGGATGCGCGAACAGAGGGGCGATCTGCCGGCGCATGATCTGCCGGTTGCCCTGACGGTGGACGGCCCGCATGGCCCGGTGGTGCATTCGGCCAACCGGATGGCGCGGCTGGCGGGTGTGGTGGAAGGCGGGCGCATCACCGATATGCGGGCGTTTTGCCCCGAAATGCAGGTGGAGTATGCCGATACCGGGGCCGAGGCTGCCACGCTGCAACGGCTGGTGTTCTGGGCGCGCCGCTGGTGCCCGTGGAGCGCCACCGACGGTGCGCGCGGGTTGATCCTGGATACCACCGGGGCCGATCATCTGTGGGGCGGCGAGGCCGCGATGTTGGCCGAGATCGAGGCGCAGTTTTCCATCCTTGGGTTTTCGGCACAGCTTGCGGTGGCACCGACGCTGGGGGCGGCCTGGGGGTTGGCGCGCTATGGCGGGGTGCGGGCTGTTTGCGGGGCGGATGAGGTGGCGCAAAAGCTGGCCCCGTTGGGGGTGGCGGCCTTGCGGCTTGATCCGGGGACACTGTTGTTGTTGCACCGGTTGGGGCTAAAGCGGGTGCGGCATCTGGCGGATTTGCCGCGTCTGTCGCTGGCGCGGCGGTTCAACCGGGCGGGGCCTGCGGGCAACCCGCAGGTCCGGCTGGATCAGGCGATGGGGCGGCTGGCAGAACCACCGGATTGGCCGGGCGAGGTGGCGCAGTTTCGGGTTTTGGCGCGTCTGCCGGAACCTATCCAAGACCCCACGCATTTTCTGGCCGGTATGTGTGTTGATCTGTGCGCGGGTCTGGCAGCGGCGGCCCAAGGCTGCAGGCGGTTGCGGCTGAGCGTGTTTCGCACCGATGGCGAGGTCAGCCATGTGACTGCGGCCACGGCCCAGCCCAGTCGCGATGCGCGGCATTTGCAACGGTTGTTTGACGGCAAGCTGGACCGGATCAACCCCGGCTACGGCTTTGATCTGATAGCGCTGGAGGCGTTGGTGGTGGAACCGCTGGCCGCCGTTCAGATGCGCACCGATGGGGTGGTGGACGCTGATTTGATGCTGGGGCAGTTGGTGGACCGGTTGTCGGCGCGGTTTGGCGCAAAGGGGGTCACCCGGCCTGTTTTGCGGGCAAGCCATATTCCGGAACGGGCTGAAGGGCGGGGGGGTGTTCTGGCGCTGGCGGCGGTGCCGCCGCATAAGCCCAACCGTGAACGCCCGATCCGGTTGTTGGCCCCGCCAGAAGAAGTGCGCGTGCTTTATGCCGTGCCCGAAGGCCCGCCGGTGCAGTTCATCTGGCGCAGGCAGACGCAGCGGATTATCCGCCATGCCGGGCCGGAACGGATTTCGCCCGAATGGTGGCACGACCGCCCCGGCAGCCGGTTGCGCGACTATTTCAAGGTCGAGGTGGAGGCGGGGCAACGGTTCTGGATCTTTCGCGAGGGGCTTCATTCTGATGGGCGCGGCGGTGATCCGCGCTGGTTTGTGCATGGGGTATTTGCCTGATGCCGGAAAATGACAATGTGCATGTCAGGCGCGACGTGTCGGGGGTGTTTGCGCAAAACCCAAGGGCGGCGTTTGTGGAACTGGGCGTCACCAGCCCGTTTTCGTTTCTGCGCGGCGCGTCTGAGGCGGTTGATCTGGTGGCTGCCGCATCGGCCCTTGGCTATGACGCGCTGGGGATAGCGGACCTCAATACCATGGCGGGGGTGGTGCGGCTGCATTCGGCGGCGGTGAAGGCGCAACTGCGGCCGCTGATCGGTTGCAGGATTGCCTTGATGACGGGCGAAGAATTTCTGGCCTATCCGCGCGACCGGGCGGCATATGGCCGGCTGTGCGCAATGCTGTCCAAAGGCAAGATGCAGGATGGGCAGGGCGCCTGGCAGGCCAAGGGGGCCTGCGATCTGCGGCTGGCCGATCTGGCGGCGCATGCAGACGGCACCCAGTTGATTGCCGTGCCGGGCGACGATGTGGCGCTGTTTGCCAAACGCCTGCCTGCGCTGATCAAGGCGCTGCCGGGCTTGCGCCATATCGCGGCGAGTTACCTCTACCGGGGCGATGACCGCGCCCGCATTCATGCGCTGGACCGTTTGGCGCGGGTGCATGGCTTGGGGATACTGGCCACCAATGATGTGCTTTATCACGCGGCGGAACGGAGGCCTTTGCAGGATGTGATGACCTGTATCTTGCACAAGACCACCATTCAGGCGGCGGGATTTTTGCTGTCGGCCAATGCAGAGCGCCATCTGAAATCACCCGCTGAGATGATGCGCCTGTTTGCCGATTGGCCACATGCGATTGCGGCCAGCCGCGTGGTGGCTGATGCCTGCCAATTTCAGCTGACCGATCTGGCCTATGAATACCCGATGGAAACCGTGCCAAACGGGCAAACGCCGCATCAGCGGTTGGAGGAGTTGACATGGGAAGGCGTGGTTACGCGCTACCCCGAAGGGGTGGCTAAGGGGGTGGAGGCGACCCTGCGCAAGGAGCTTGCGATGATCGAAAAGCTGAAAATCTCGCAGTACTTTCTGACCATCCATGACATTGTGATTTTCGCGCGGGGGCGGGGGATTTTGTGTCAGGGGCGCGGGTCGGCGGCGAATTCGGCGGTGTGTTACATGCTGGGCATTACTGCCGTTGACCCGGCGAAGTTTGATCTGCTGTTTGAGCGGTTTATCAGCGAGGAACGCAAAGAACCGCCCGATATCGACGTCGATTTCGAACATGAGCGGCGCGAAGAAGTGATTCAATATATTTACGCGCGCTATGGCCGCGCACGGGCGGGGTTGTGCGCGACGGTGATCCATTACCGCCCCCGCAGTGCCATCCGCGAGGTGGGCCGCGCGATGGGCCTGTCAGAAGACACCACGGCGGCACTGGCGAAAACTGTTTGGGGCAGTTTTGACCGCGACTTGGGCAAGGGGCAAACCGCCGAGGCGGGGCTTGATCTGCGCGACCCGTTGCTGGGCCGGGCGGTGCGGTTGGCCGAACAAATGATCGGGATGCCCCGGCATTTGTCGCAGCATGTGGGCGGTTTTATCCTGACCGAAGGCCCGCTGATCCAGACCGTGCCGATCGGCAACGGGGCAATGGCCGATCGCAGTTTCATCGAATGGGACAAGGACGATATTGACGAATTGGGCATTCTGAAGGTCGATATTCTGGCACTGGGCATGCTGACCTGCATCCGCAAGGCGCTTGATCTGATCGAGGCGCATCACGGGGTGCGGTACGAACTGGCCAGCGTACCCGCCGAAGACCCCGCCGTGTACGATATGCTGTGCAAGGGCGATAGCGTGGGGGTGTTTCAAGTGGAAAGCCGCGCCCAGATGAACATGCTGCCGCGCCTGCGCCCGCGGTGTTTTTACGATCTGGTGATCGAGGTGGCGATTGTACGGCCCGGGCCCATTCAGGGTGATATGGTGCATCCCTACCTGCGCCGCCGCAGCGGGGCCGAAGCGGTGGTCTACCCGTCACCGGGCGCGGCACATGACCCGGATGAGCTGAAGAACATTCTGTCACGCACGTTGGGGGTGCCTATTTTTCAGGAACAGGCGATGAAAATCGCCATTGATGCGGCACGGTTCAGCCCGGCTGAGGCGAATGAATTGCGCAAGGCGATGGCCACCTTCCGGTCGCGCGGCACCATTGGCAAGCTGCAAGACAAGATGGTGGGGCGGATGGTTGCGCGTGGGTACGACCCCGAATTTGCACAGCGCTGTTTTGACCAGATCAAGGGCTTTGGCGAATACGGCTTTCCCGAAAGCCATGCCGCCAGTTTCGCGCTGCTGGTCTATATCTCGTCCTGGATCAAGCTGCATTACCCGGCGGTATTTGCTGCCGCCTTGCTGAACTCACAGCCGATGGGCTTTTACGCCCCCGCCCAGATCGTGCGCGATGCCCGCGAACACGGGGTCGAGGTGCGGGAAGCGGATGTGAATTACAGCGATTGGGATAATACGCTGGAACCCGCCGGGCGCGGTGTGGCCATGCGGGTTGGCTTGCGCCAGATCAGCGGGCTGGCGCAGGCGGCGGCGGCACGGATTTTGCAGGCGCGGTCGGGCCCTTTCACCACGCTGGACGACATCAAAACCCGCGCCCGGCTGGATGCGGGATCGGTTCTGAAAATTGCCGCCGCAGATGCGCTGCGCAGCATGGGGCTGGACCGCCGGGCGGGCCTGTGGCAGGCGCGGGCGCTGAAAGATGCCCCCGATCTGCCGCTGTTTCAGGGTATGGCGGATGAGGGCGAGGAGACGGCGGTTATCCTGCCATCGATGCCTTTGTGCGAACATGTGGTGGCCGATTATCAGACCCTGCGCCTGTCGCTGAAGGCGCATCCGATGCGGTTTTTCCGGGCGAGTTTGACGCGGCAAGGCTTTACCGCCGCCGAAAGCTTGCCGCAATGCCGCAACGGCCAGCCCGTCCGGCTGGCAGGGCTGGTTCTGGTGCGCCAGCGCCCCGGCACGGCAAAGGGCGTCTGCTTCATCACGCTGGAGGATGAAACCGGGGTCGCCAATCTGGTGGTCTGGCCAAAGGTCATGGCGGCATATCGCAAGACCATCATGACCGCCCGCCTGATGCAGGTGGAAGGCAAGATCCAAAGTGACCCGGTGTCCGGCGTGATCCACCTGATCGCCGACCGCTTGCAAGACCGCAGCGACGCATTGATCGTTTTGTCCGACGAAGCCTTCCGCCCGTCGCTTAGCCCCGCCGACGAAGCGAAGCCCCCCCAACGGCAAACCCGTCTGCGCGCGCCCATCGGCGGCCACCCGCGCAACGCCGTCATCATCCCGAAATCGCGCGATTTTCATTGACGGGCGCATGCCCAGCCACGCGGGAAACCGGCAGACAAGTTTATCAATCACGGGGGGAAAGGCCGCTCAAGCCACGCAAACAAACAAAAAATGCGCCCGAAGGCGCATTTTTTCGTACGCGTCGCCGCAGGGTTCAGGCCGCTTCGGCCTGATCCAATTCCAGCGCGTGGCGGCGTTCGCTTTCTTCGCGCGACAGTGCCACAGAGGTGCGTATGCCCTTGGAAACAAAGGTCATCAGCCCTTTCACGACCCGCTCATTCGGATCGATCCCGGCACAAGACAGCACTTCGCGCCCGTCGCGCGACCGCGCCCAGCGGGCGATCTGCTCTGGCCCGTTGCCATATTTCTTGTCATCCGCAATGGCATCATCCAAAGCGGCAAGTACCACGGCGGCAAAAAGTTTGCGCGCCCGTTGGCCCTGTTCGAAGTTGAAAGCGGTGCTATCAACGAAATCAAGCATCTCGTCGTCCTTTGTTCTTGCTCTTGTAGTTTCTGACGTCGGGCGAATATGACGATCTTAAGACGATTCGGCCATTACGCTTTGGAATAGCAGCCATGCCGTAGGCGCATAGCTATCGGGTCGCGCTACTGTATCTAGTCACCTTGTCAGAGTCGTATTGCCCATATATAGCGATCCGCAGTCTTCAATCAAGCTTTTGTCAAGGTTTTGCCGCAATGCCCAAGATCAATGGAAACGAAATTCGCCCCGGTTTCATTCTTGAACATGATGGCGGCCTGTGGGCGGCTGTGAAAGTCAATCACGTAAAGCCGGGCAAGGGCGGCGCTTTCGCGCAGGTCGAACTGAAAAATCTGCGCGATGGGCGCAAATTGAACGAACGCTTCCGGTCCGAGGACAAGGTTGAGCGGACCGAACTAGAAAACAAGGATCAGCAGTTCCTTTACGAAACCGACGGGCGTCTGGTGTTCATGGATTCGCTGACCTATGAGCAGACCGAAATTGACGCCGAGCTGCTGGGCGACCGCCGCCCCTTTTTGCAAGATGGCATGACCGCGACTGTGCAGTATTTCGGCGATGAGGCGTTGAACGTGTCTTTGCCGCAGAAAGTCCGCTGCAAAGTGGTCGATACCGAACCGGTGCAAAAGGGTCAGACCGCTGCTAACAGCTTCAAGCCCGCGATACTGGACAATGGCGTGCGGATCATGATCCCGCCGTTCATCGGACCCGATGAGGATATCATCGTGCACACCGAATTGATGGAATATTCCGAACGCGCGTAAGGCGCAAAAAATCGTGCAAAGAGTCTTGTACAGATTTTGGTCAAAAATCCCGGCCTGGCTGGCGCAAAACGCTCAGTCAGGAAATATTTCGGCCACGCCTGCCAACAGCGGCCCCGCCAGACGATCAAACCGCAGATATGCGATCGCGTGGCCCTGTGATTGGGTAAACAGCGTGCCGCTGGGCTTGTCGCCTGCCAAAATCACGGTGCCGACCGGGGCAGACCCCGATATCCGCACCCGCAGCAATCCTTTGCGCAGATCGGTCTTGTGTTTCATCCGCGCGGTCACTTCCTGACCGACATAACAGCCTTTGCGGAAATCGACGCCGTGAAGCCGCTCAAACCCGGTTTCCAACAGATAGCTGTCATCCGGGATCAACTCTATCCCCGTTTCTGGGATGCAGTGACTGACCCGGATGGCATCCCAATCGATCCGGGCGGGGCCGCCTTTGGCCCCATAGGCCCGCCAGCCAAGTGCCGGATGGCGCGGGTCGGCAAAGGCCCCTGGCGCCATGGCCTGCAACCCGCGAACAACCGTAATATCGGTAGGGTTCATCTGCACGTCTGCGCGCAGACGGTACATCATCAGGCGGCGCAGGGTGGCTTCGGCAAGGCTTGACTTGATGTCCAGATACACCTGTCCCTGCATCCGGATCACGAAGAAATCAGCCAGATACTTGCCTTGCGGCGAAAGCAGCGCCGTCCAGACGATCCCGTCTGCCTTGGCAAGGGGCAAGACATCGTTGCTGATCAGCCCTTGCAGGAACGGCAGGGCGTCCGCCCCGGTCAGCGCGATCACGGTCCGATCTTGGGCTGTCTCGCCGGTCATCCGCCCTGTCCTTGCACGTCTTTGAATTGCAATCGGTAAAGCTGGGCGTAAAGCCCGTCCTTTGCAATCAATGCGTCATGTCGCCCCTGTTCGGCGACCTGACCCTTGTCCAGAACGATGATCATGTCAGCCTGCCGGACGGTCGACAGGCGGTGCGCTATGACCAATGTGGTGCGCCCCGCGCGCAACCGACCAAGCGCATCGGCGACCAAGGTTTCGGATTTCGCGTCCAGGGCCGATGTCGCTTCGTCCAGCAACAGAACCGGCGCGTCGCGCAGCAAGGCCCGGGCAATAGCGATCCGTTGGCGCTGGCCGCCCGAAAGGCCCGATCCGCGCGGCCCGGCCGGGGTATCAAGACCTGCGGGCAGGGTCTTTGCAAAATCGGTGACATGGGCGGCCGAAAGCGCCGCGTCAAGAACCGCGTCGGGGATATCGGTCCTGCCCAGCAGCACATTCTCGCGCAGGCTTTCGTCGAACAGGGCCGCATCTTGCGAGACCGAGGCGAAAATGGCGCGCAGGTCCGGCAGGGGAAGGGTGGCCGCATTTTGTGTGCCTATGAAAATGGTACCGGCGGAGGGTTCCAAAAGCCCGGTCAACAGATGAAACACTGTTGTCTTGCCGGCACCTGACGCTCCGACCAAAGCAGTGATCTTGCCCGGCGTGGCAGTAAAGCTCAGCCCGTTCAGAACCGGGGTCTGGCCATAGCCGAACCGCACATTTTCAAATCGGATCGAGGGCGCTGCGGCAACCGGCGCTGCCGGGACCACGGCTGCGCGGGCGGCCGGCTTTGTATCAAGAAGTTCATAAATCCGCTCAAGACTGGCAGCGGCGGTCTGCCACAGACCCGAAAGATCGCCCAGTCTGCGAATGGGCTGGAACGTCAGGGACATGGCGGTAAAGAATGCCATGAATTCGCCGACTGTCCGCGCGCCGGACGCAACTTCGCGCCCGCCCAGCATCAGCACTGCGAAAAACCCGAGTCCCGTCACGATGTCGATCAAGGCGGGCATCATCGCCCGACCTGCGGTGGCGCGCACCTCGGCCCGCCGGATTTTGTTGACGATCGATTGAAACCGATTTGCCTGATAGGCCTCCATGCCGTTCAGTTTGATCGCCTGAATGCCGTGAAAGATCTCATCCAGCCGGGTGGCCCTGTCGGCGGCCTGCTGCCGGGTTAGAACGGCCTTGCGCCGGATATAGCGCTGCACAAAGATGGCAGGCAACATCAGCATCGGCGCACCGATCAGCGCGGCAAGCGTCCATGTCACGTCGATCGACAGGGTCACCGCGAAAAGCGATATCAGGGCCACCAGATCGCGGCCGATCCCCATCAGCAATGTGCTCCATATGCCTTGCACGGCCGCCGTATCGCCCTGTACGCGCTCCATCAGGGCGCCGGGCGGGTTGCTTTGAAAGAAACTGCCGTCCAGGGTCAGAATGTGACGCAGAAGATCACCCTGCATCGCGGCCGAAACCCGCAACGAGATTGACGCCATCAAAGTGCGCGACAGCGTCGATGTGGTGGCGCGCAAGACAAACAGACCCAGAATGCCCAGCCCGACGAGATACAGCGCAGCCGGGCTGCCCTTGCCGGAAAACACCGTGTCAAACATCGGCTTGAGCAGATAGCTGAGCATCCCCAATGTGCTGCCATCGATGATCAGGATCACGAAAACGACGATCATCAGACCAAGGTGCTTGCGCAGATAGCTGTGCCAAAGCCTGCCGAAAAGGCCCCGACGGTTCGGTGCGATGGGTTTGTCGGAAAGAGAGGACACTGGCTAATTCACCTTCCAGTCGACACTGTTGCAGCGCAGTCCGGGCAAGCGCCATGCGCGCAGTGATGTAGCCCGAAACCAGCAGGGGTAGCAAGCCAAGGGCAAAGATCACCCGCCGTCAAAGTGCCGGGGCTCGGTCCATTGACGCGGGCGGGTTCCCCGCATAGCCATAGCGCACCTATCTCGGAGCAGCATGATGTATCTTGCCAATGGTCGCCCCTATCTTGCCATCCCAGGCCCATCGGTCATGCCTGACCGGGTGCTTGCCGCGATGCACCGGGCCTCGCCCAATATTTACGGCGGACCTTTGCATGATCTGGTTGACAGCCTGTGGCCGGATCTGAAGCGGGTTGCGGGCACGGCGGGGCATGTGGCGATCTATATCGGCAACGGGCACGCGACCTGGGAGGCGGCGAATGCCAATCTGTTCAGCCGCGGCGACAAGGCCCTGGTATTGGCCACTGGCAGTTTCGGCCATGCTTGGGCACGGTCGGCCAGCGCCATGGGGGTTGCGGTCGAAAAGCTGGATTTCGGGTCGTCATCCGCTGTCGATCTGGCACAGCTCGAAGCCGCCCTCAGGGCAGACAAGGCGCATAAACTGCGGGCCGTTCTGGTTACCCATGTCGATACCGCCAGCACGATCAAGAACGATATTGCCGCCCTGCGGCGGGTGATCGACAGCGTCGGACACCCGGCCTTGCTGGCGGTTGACTGCATAGCGTCGCTCGGCTGTGACGAATTCCGGATGGATGACTGGGGCGTTGATGTGACGATTGCGGCCAGCCAGAAAGGGCTGATGACGCCACCGGGGCTTGGGTTTGTCTGGTTTTCGCAAAAGGCCCAACTGGCCAGTGCCGGGTCTGATCTGCGCACGCCCTATTGGGACTGGACTGCACGGGCCGGGGGTGACGAATTCTGGCAGTTGTTCAACGGCACCGCGCCAACGCATCATCTTTACGGTCTGCGCGAGGCGCTGGACATGATCAACGAAGAGGGGCTGGAAAACATCTGGGCACGGCATGAGATTCTGGCGCGGTCCGTCTGGTCGGCGTTTGAGGCCTGGGGCGCGGGCAATCCGGCGATAGGACTGAATGTCGCCGACCCGGCGCTCAGGGGCCATTCGGTCACGGCGGCGCGGCTTGGATCACCCGATGCCACACGACTGCGCGAATGGACGGAACATCGCGGTGGTGTGACGCTTGGCATCGGGCTGGGCATGGCCGAGCCGCATGAACCGGCCTATCACGGCTTTCTGCGAGTGGCCCATATGGGGCATGTGAATGCCCATATGACATTGGGGGCGCTGGCGGTGATGGAGGCGGGGCTGATCGCGCTTGGCATTGATCATGGGCCGGGGGCGCTGGCCGCTGCAGCACGGATCGTCGGCGAGGCGTGCAAATGACAGTGCAGGTTCGTGCCCTGCAAGCGGCGGACCGCGCCGCTTGGGACCAGCTTTATCAGGGCTATGCCACCTTCTACGCTGTCACCCAAACAGCGCAGATGCGCGCCACCGTATGGGGCTGGTTGCGCGATCCCGCCTGCGACGTTGACGGGCTTGCTGCCGTGGATGCCACCGGGCGGCTGATCGGCCTTGCGCATTTCCGGGCTTTCCGGCGGCCTTTGTCGGCCAGCATCGGCGGCTACCTTGATGATCTGTTCGTTGCACCTGACGCGCGTGGGTCGGGCGCAGCCCAAGCGCTGATTGCAGCGGTATCCGCGCAGGGCAGGGCGAAAGGCTGGAGCGTGATCCGCTGGATCACAGCTGCCGATAACGCGCATGCGCGGAGCGTCTACGACCGGGTTGCACAAGCGACACCCTGGGTCACTTACGATATCAAGCTGTGATCAGCCGCCGTCGTTTCGGGCCAGCCAATCGTTCATCCATTTGATTTCAGCTTCTTGCGCCGCAATAACGGCCTCGGCGAATTTGCGCACTTCGGGATCGGTGCCAAATTCAAGGACAATGCGCGCATTGTCGACGGCGCCTTGATGATGCGGGATCATCCCGCGGATGAAGTCCACATCGGCATTGCCCGAATAGGGGATCATCATGCCGGACATCATTGCCCCCATTGCGGCCGTGTAGGCTGCAGTCGCAGTGCCCGTGCCACTTTCGTCAGCCGATGCTGCAGTTTGCGCAGACAGCGGCAATGCCAGACCAATGGCGACAGCGGTTGAGAACAACAATCGGGCAGCGGGCAAGGGGTACAGCGCACGCAACATGGCAAATCCTTTCTCGACAGGTTGGCAGATCAGAGACATCGTATGCTGGTTCGGCGTCAAGTCACAACATAGTGCGGTCCGTCAGGCTAGGACAGACCGCCACGGCGGATGCGGATCTTTGGCGCTGAATGCCCCCAGATTGCCCCCGATTGCCCCGGCTCTATTTTTGCTTTGCCAGCGGATGATAATCCAGCACCAGCGATTTCAGATGGTCGTCCAGCACATGGGTATAAATCTCGGTGGTGGCGACATCGGCATGGCCAAGCAGCATCTGAATGCTGCGCAGATCCGCCCCGCCCGCCAGAAGATGCGTTGCAAAGGCGTGACGCAGGGTGTGCGGCGTCACCTTTGCCGGTGAAACCCCCGCTGCCGCAGCGATATCCTTGATCAGCAAATAGAAATGCTGCCGGGTCAGATGCCCGGCCGCCCCCGGCCCGGGGAACAGGAATTTCGATTGCGCCTTGCCTGCCAACCGGTCCAGATCGTCGCTTTTGTCACGCAACAGCAACCATTCGCCAAGCGCCGCAATAGCGGGCGGCGACAAGGGAACCATCCGTTCCTTGTCGCCCTTGCCGCGCACGAGGATCATGCGCGGCGCACCGCGCGCCGCGGCAACCGGCAGTTCGACCAGTTCTGACACCCGCAAGCCAGTAGCGTAGAGCACTTCGAGCAGGGCCGAATTGCGCTTGTGTTCGGCCGGGTTTCGGCCATGGGTTTTCGCTGTGTCCAGCAAGGCGTTCACTTCGCCATGGTCCAGCGTGCCAGGCAGGCGGCGGTCACGCCCGGGGCCCTTCAGACGCAATGCCGGATTGTCAGTCCGCCAGCCTTCCTCACAGGCGAAACGGTAAAGCTGGCGTACCGCTGACAGACGCCGCGCGCGGGTGGCCTTTGACAATCCTTCGTCGGTGCAGAAAATCAGATAATTTTCGACATCAAGCCGCGACGCGGTCGCAAAATCTTGGCCGCGCCGATCCAGCCAGGCGGCGAAACTTTGCAAATCACGCCCATAGGCCAGTTGTGTGTTGCGCGCTGATCCGAATTCAGCAGCCTGCGCATCAAGGAATGTCGAAATCCAGCGGGAAAACTCAGCCGCCATCCAAGGTCACCCCCGCCGTTCCAGCAACATCAACTCCAGTGCAGTGCGGCGTGCCACGTCCTCAAGTCCGATCTGGCGAAGCAAGGACAAACCTTCGGTAACCCCCGCCAGATCACCCTGAACGCCGCGCCCGATGCGGTCGATTGCCATCAGGATTGCCTCGCCGATACGTCCCTGTTCCAATAACAAAAGCGCCTCGGGGGCGGGCGCCGGCGCGGTGAAGGCGGGGGCGATCGCGCGGCCAAGACTGTCAGGGGCTACCAAGCCTTCAAGCTTGCCCTGCGCCAGGCCGATCAGGAATGTTTCGGTGGGGTTGCGCGCGCTGTGCGCCGACGAAATCCGTTCGTATTGCGGCGACAGCAGTTCGACCTGAAA
>JANNSG010000051.1:0-18749 GCA_031402355.1 Pseudorhodobacter sp.
TGACACCTCGCCGCCCTCGATATGGGCGGACCGGATGTAGTTTGTTGCCGCCACCAGGGCACCTGCAAGCGCCTCAACCCGGTCGCCGTGCACGATCACCAGATCGGGGCGATGTTCCATAATGTAATCAGAAAAGCCGACAATTGTCTTGGCCAGCACGACGTCCTGCGCATCGCCAGGGCGTTGGTTCAGAAACTCATGCACATTCACGCCGGCCAGCCGGTGCACTTCAAGCTTGGTCAGCCCGTACCGGTCTTGCATATGCATGCCGGTCACGAAGAAAGTGACATCGAACCCGGCATCCCGCGCAGCAATGGCAAGCGGCTCCAGCTTGCCGAAATCAGCCCGGGTTCCGGTGAGGAAGAGAAGGGAACGGGTCATGGATGAAGGGCTTTCCGACCGCAGCGGTTGCTTCGATATGGACAAGATGCGCCGAATTGTCTAGCCACGCTTGAAAGTCTGCCGCCGGAGCGCCTTTGCCCATGACACAAGACCGCATCGTAATGTGCATGAAGTGGGGCACGCTCTATTCTGCGGATTATGTAAACGTGCTGTACAATGCCTGTCGGCGCAACATCACCGGGGCGTTTCGCTTCATCTGCTTCACTGACGATGCTACAGGCTTACTCTCAGGGATTGAGAATACAGCCATACCTGACATCGGCTGCACACCGGCAATGTGGCGACACGGTGCTTGGCCCAAGCTTGCCGTTTTTGCGCGTGAGCTGGCGGGCATTTCCGGGCGCGCGCTGTTCATCGATCTCGACAGCGTGGTCAACGGCCCGCTTGACCGCTTCTTCGATCATCCGTTCCCCTTCGTCGCCATCGACACGGGCGCATCCTGGCGGCCTGGGCGCACCCCAGGCGGTCCAGACGCATTGGTCGGAACCGGTGTTTTTGCGTTCCACATCGGCGCCCTTAGCCAGATCCTGTCACAGTTTCAGGCCGACCCGGAGGCCGCTTTCAGGACATGCGACATAGAACAGGTCTGGGTGCAAAAAACTGCATCCTCTCTGGCCTACTGGCCTGCGGGCTGGGTGATCAGTTTCAAACGATGGTTGCGCCAACCCATTGGCGTCGATCTTTTTCTGCCACCAAAGGCGCCGCCGGCCAACGCCGGAATTGTCGCCTTTCACGGCGATCCACGCCCGATCGCGCTGCTGCGGCCGGGCCGGTCGGGATGGGACAGACTGCCGCATATGGGGCGGGGGCAAGTGGCCTGGATGCGGGAGTATTGGGTTGGAAACGGTGGGCGTTTGGTCGGGCAATCAGAAGCGAAACGATGAATATTTCAGTTTTCCGAAAGGACAGGAAGAACGTCGGGGACTGGTATTCGTTGCCGTCGCGATATCTTCCGTTGCGTGCCCAGAAGACCTACGATCTTGCGCATCCGGATAGTATTCCAAACGAACCGGGACTGGTGATTTTTGGCGGTGGCGGATTGGGTCGCCAGTCATTTCAACCGTTTGTCCAAAAACTTATGAGGCCCGATCGAAAGTACAAGATTATCGCTTGGGGGGTAGGTGCGGACTCCTTGACTAAACAAGGTGAAATCTTGCAAGAGCCTACGGATATGGCGCGGCTCTTGACCTATTTTGAGGGGATGGATGATGTTGGTACGCGCATTGATCTGAAACTGGCAAGTGAAGCGGTCCGCAACCTGCATTGGGTGCCTTGCGCATCTTGTTTGAGCCCGCTTTTTCTCGAGCTGCGAAATACCCCAATCCGCAACCGGTTCGGGGTCTATGAACATCTTAGGGAAAAGGTATCCCCGCATCTGCCGGGCAAAGGTCGATTTTTAGATCAGTTAGCGGGCAAGTACCACTATCAATCCAATCGGGGTACAGATTTCGGCAAAAAACTGAAGTTTCTTGCCCAGTCCGAATTCGTAATCACCAACAGTTACCATGGCGTATTTTGGGCAACGTTGCTGCAGCGTAAAGTGATCTGCGTTCCATTTAAAAACGGACTTTTTTCTTTCCGACACTTACCTTCTTATCTTGGAACTGATGGTCTCGAGGCAGCAATGGACTTAGCGCAAATTTATCCTGATGCGTTGGACGAATGCCGGGAAGCAAACCTGAATTTCTACTTCGCCATGCGTTCCAAATACGGGGACGTTTGATCAAGTATCAAAGCATTCCGAAAGCATCAGGACCTGCTTCTTCATCGTCCTTACTGCGAGTGGAAAGGCGCAAGGAGCCACTGTATCAAAGAGCTCACCCAACGTCAGATGGTTCCGCCAGCCGTTTTGCCCGGCTCTCTTGTTAATTTCATCTATTCGCGACGCTCGGAAAATCTGAAAAGTTCTAATAGGATGATAGCTTAGCAGAATGTAGCGATGGAACGCTCCGAGGCGCAAAAGTGTCGATTTTGGGTCGTTCATGTACTCCAAAACACCGCTTAGCACTGCGACATCGGCGGTCGCTGGTAGAAAGCTATTCTCGTTCAGATTGATGATCCTACAGCCGTCATCCCATGCCTTAATATCATACCTTTGGCAGCGCTCAGGATGGCCCACGGCCTTGCTGAAGGGGGCGTTCGGACCACAGCCATATTCGGCGAAAGTCATGCTATCCGTACCGGACAGTGTATTTCTGAAAATGCCGAGTAGTGCGTCACTTCGGGTTGACCAAGCGACGTCATAGGCATCAGAACTGATCCAACGTGCAAGCGATGTCTTCGTCATTCAGCGTCCTCTTTCAAATCGATCAGAATAGTTAAGTTGTCGTCTTAACATCTATTTTTATAAAGAGTGCAAGCCAAGCAGTTCCGGTGTCCCCCTGCATGTGGTGGCTGCAGAACCACAAGTCCGCGAACATTCGTTCCCTTTTGTTGAGAGATCAAAGATTGAACTGCTATAGCCGAGCAGTAGACAGTGAAAATTTCGCCGGACCGAGGGATGCAGGCAGCCAAACCACTTCACCGCCCACCCGATCATCGAGGCATAACAAGCGCCTGAAGCACCGCCTTCGACAATTCCGGCACTACCTTGGCAGACCCCGCAAGCGACAAATGGTTGCCATCAAAAAACAAGGGCACGCCGTCTTCGACCACGACGCAGCCTGTTTTGACGCCGCAAAACATTCCGCTCAGATCAAGTCCGGTGGCACCTTCAATCTTTGCTGCGTCATTCAGCAGGGCTATGCTAGGTGCACTGTAGGAATGGAATACCTCGCGCGGGATGGCGACGCTTTGCACGATCTGGCCACCTCGCCACAGGTTTCGGGCCATCCTATCAGGCACATTAAATCCGGCATCGGGAAAAGGATAAAGCAAAATCACGCGCTTGCCCGACTGTGCCAGCGCTGCCACCGTTCGGTTCAACTGTGCGCCGATCACCTGCTGGCGCTCTGCGTCGTCGATAGGGTTGCGGCTGGCGGCCGCTCGTGAATAAAGCGCATCCCGGTAAAGATCGCCCAAGCCGTTGTCATAGTCGCGGTGCTGGATGTAGCTGTTCCAATAGGCATGTATCACCACCACCCTGATTTCGGGGCTATTCAGCAGATAGTTCAGCACAGTCTCGTTGCGATTAACGCACAACGACGTGCGCTGCTGACCTTCGGTCACAACGCCGGGAATCGGAATGCAGCTTGATCCGGAAAGCTCGCGCACAGACAGGCCGGATTCCCTAAGCGCTTGGCCCAGTGGCTGTGCCAGCTGGGCTGCGTGGCTATCGCCCCAAATTGCGATGCTGGCGACGACATCGGCGCCATGAACGCAGGCATCTTGAGGCGCAATTGCTTCATCGACTTGTCGATTGGAAATGCATTTGAGATAGGTTGAAGGGCGCAAATCGGAATATGCAAGCACCGCCCGCACGTCTTGGGGTATCCGCGACGGATAGCCTTTGGTCACATGTCCGCCTATCGCTACAGCCGCGATAAGCAGACCGCCACCCCACAACAGACCCCGACCCAGACGGCGAGGCAGGCGCCCTCTGCGAAAAGGTTCCTCGACAAATCGCCAGCTGAGCGCCGCAAGCAGCAAAGTCAGGGTCACCACCCCGGCGATCGCAGGGGTGGTTGCGGGTTTCATGTCTGCGACGGCCAGAAATCCAAGGATCGGTTGGTGCCAAAGGTAGGCAGAATAGCTGATCAGCCCGATCCCGACCAAAGGCCGAACCGACAGCAGCGATCTGGCCAGCGACGGAACCGTGCCGAAAACCACGATCAGCACGGTCCCCATCACCGGAATCACTGTCCACGTGCCCGGCCAGGCAACATCACGGGGGGTTGCAAAAAGCCCCAGCAGCACCATTAAAAGTCCAATTCCGGCGGCCCCGCTTTTCACTTTGCCGTTCAATCCGGCGATGCTGGTCTGCAAAAGCGCGGCCAGCACGCCTGCCAGTAGTTCCCAAGCCCGGGTGTGGATCAGATAGAACGCCTCCATGCTGCGATCGGCGCTGGTCGCTGCGGCCCATCCAAAGCTAAGGGCGGCAAGGATCGACAATCCTACAATGACGGTGCGTCGCCCCAAACGCCACAGCAACAGCAAGAGGATTGGCAAGGCAATATAGAACTGTTCTTCTACCCCAAGGCTCCATGTGTGGATCAACGGGTCTTCGATTGCGCGTGGGTTGAAATAGTCAATTCGGTAAAAGAACCAGACGTTTGACAAGAAGATCAGCGTCGAAGCAGCACCACCACCGAAGTAGCGCAACTGTTCAGGCATCATCATCGTCCAGGCAAAGGGCAGCGTGCACAGAATGACGAAGATCAGCGCCGGAAGAATGCGCCGCGCCCGCCTTGCGTAAAAAGCGCGGTAGCTGAACCGCCCCTCGGCGCGTTCTTTCGCGACAATACCGCCGATCAGAAAGCCAGAAATCACGAAGAATATATCGACGCCCGCGTAGCCGCCGCTGATCAGCGCTACACCGGCATGATGGAATATGACACCCATCACGGCGATCGCCCGCAGTCCATCAATATCGCGGCGATAGTCCATGGGACCGTCGGATGCCGTCATCCGAAATCCACCCACCGCAGCTGCGCATTCCGCTTGACCGCCCGTGTCAGCCTTTTCCCGACAACCTTGTCAAAGTCATAGCCTGCAATCTCGCCCGACCCTGGTCTGCGCGCCCAGATGTCGGCTTCCGTGATCACATGGCCTGCTGGCAGATCGCGGTCCGCTACCACCGAAGCCCGCGCAAAGCGGTAGACCGGTTCTTCGGACGGCGTGCGTTGTTTGGGGTTGTGCAGCGCAGTATGGATTTCCCGCGAACGGTCGATCAGAAACCGCAATTCTGCGGGGTCCATCGAATTGATGATATCGGGGCCGATGCGGTAGCGGGTGTCGGTATAGTGCCGCTCCAGTATGCAAGCCCCGAGTGCCACCGAGGCTAGCGCCATTTCCGGACCTATCGAATGGTCGGAAAAGCCGACAACGGCATTTGGGAAGGCATTCTTCAAGTCCGTCACGCCCTGCAGGGATACGATTTCGGGCGGCGACGGGTAAAGGTTGGTGCATTCCAGCAATGCATACTCCACCCCTGACGCCTCCAGTATCGCCACCGATGCGCGAATACTATCAATCGTTTGCATTCCTGTAGACAGGATCACCGGCTTGCCTTTGCGCGCGATGTGGCGGATCAGCGGCAGATTGTCCGCCTCGCCAGACCCGATTTTATAAGCGGGCACATCGAGAGTTTCCAGAAAATCTGCCGCCGCCCGCGAAAACGGCGTCGAAATCCAGATCATGCCCAAAGATTCGGTATAGCGTTTCAGCTCTGCCTCATCCGCCAAGCTTAACGCGCAGCGTTCCATCACATGCCAGATCGACACATCGGCATTGGGCGGGAAGACCGACTTTGCTTCCTCGGTCATCTCATCTTCGATGATATGCGTCTGGTGCTTGATCATTTCGCAGCCAGCCCCTGCCGCCAGCCGGACCATCTCCTTGGCCACAGCAAGACTGCCGCCATGGTTGATGCCAATTTCGGCAATCACCAAAGGTGGCTCATTCGGCCCGATGACGCGATTTCCGATTTTCATGGTTTGAGCCCCACCTGCAATTCCATTCCGTTGCTGGCTTTGCGGCGCGCGCTTGTCAAGGGCGGGGCGCGGTCATTTCCCCCATGTGCGCTGCAAGACGCCAAACCAGTTGTCATAGGCCAGTTTTTGCATCAGGGCGTCGTTGTAGCCGTGATCGCGCATCGCTTGCACCAGAACGGGCAAACCCGCCACGTCTTTGATCGGGTCAGGCACTGTCGCGCCATCAAAATCAGACCCCAGGCCCACATGATCCTCACCCAGATGCGCAATCAGATGGTCCAGATGCCGCAGCATGATATCCAGCCCCATGTCGGGCGATTTGCGGCCATCTGGGCGCAGAAATACCGTCGCGAAGTTCAGGCCGACCATGCCGCCAGAATCCTTGATCACCCCCAACTGACGGTCGGTCAGGTTCCGGGTGGACGGTGTCACGGCATGGGCATTCGAATGGGTGGCCACCAGCGGCGCGCTGGACAATTTGGCGATATCGTTGAACCCGGCCTCGTTCAAATGTGACAGGTCCAACATGATTTTCAAATCGTTACAGGCCCGCACCAATGCCTTGCCTGCATCCGTCAGCCCCGGCCCGGTATCCGGTTGCCCCGGAAAGCGAAACGGCACGCCGTGGCCGAATACGGTCGGTCTGCTCCACACCGGACCAAGCGACCGCAGGCCCATGTCGTGATAAAGGTAAAGCGCATCCAGATCGGGCCCGATGGCTTCGGCGCCTTCCATATGCATGATGCCCGAAATCACGCCTTTTGCCAGACAGTCACGCAGTTCGGCCGCCGTGGTGCACAGCTTGAACGCACCATTGCTGGACCGTTCCATCCATTTCAAATGCCCGGCCATGGCAAGTGCTGTGGGCATGGCGGCGTTGTGATCAATCAGGTCGGGCAAGGCCATGTCATAGGGCGGGTTGTCCATGACCAGATCATAGTCGGGCGCGCCGGGCACCGGGGGCGATGGGATGTAGATCGCGAAAAACCCGCCCACAAAGCCCCCCGCCTTCATGCGCGGCAGGTCCAGATGACCCTTGCCTTCGCCGGTCAGCCAGATCGCCTCGCGCCCTGCGGGGTTGTTCAACAGGCGCAAAAGGATGTCGTTGTGGCCATCGAAAACGGGAAGCAAAGCGGTCATTTTATCAGTCCTGATATGGTGTTAACGACGATAGCCTTCGGAGGCGGTCAGCAGATCGCGGGTATAGGTTTGCGCGGCTTGACGGGCCTGCAATTCGGCGCGGGTCAGTTCTTCAACCGCCAGCCCGTGTTGCATGACCAGCAATCGTTCGCACATATGGGCAACCACGGCCAGATCATGGCTGACGAGAATATAGGTCAAGCCGCGCTCGGTGCGGATCCGGTCCAGCAGGTTCAGCACCTCGGCCTGAATGGATGCATCCAGCGCCGATGTGGGTTCATCCAGCAACAGCACTTTCGGCTCCAGGATCAGCGCCCGTGCGATGGCAACGCGCTGCCGCTGGCCGCCGGACAACTGGTGCGGATAGCGAAAGCGGAATCCATGCCCCAAGCCGACCTCGTTCAGCGCGCGTTCAATGCGGGCCTCAGTATTGTCAAAGCCGTGGATCGCCAGCGGTTCAGACAGCACCCGGTCAACCGTATGGCGCGGGTGCAGGCTGGCATAGGGGTCTTGAAACACCATCTGCACGGTGCGGTAAAACGCGGCGTTACGCGGCGAGGCGAGCGGTTGGCCGCCCATGCGAATAACGCCGCCCGAAACCGGGGCCAGCCCGCACATAGCGCGCAAAACGGTCGATTTCCCCGACCCGCTTTCGCCGACAATGCCGTAGCTTTCCCCTTCGTTGACTGACAGCGATACGCCCCGCACCGCCCGCACAAGATTGCCTGCCGACCCAAAGGTGACTTCCAGATTTTCGATCTCGATCAAAGCCATCAGCGCGCCCATTCCGCATCGCGCTGCAAGGTGGGCAGCGGCCGCTGGCCACCTTCGATCTTGGGCAGGCATTTGAACAGACCTTGGGTGTAGGGATGCTTGGCGTGGGCCAATTCCGATGCTTTCAATTCTTCCACCACGCGCCCCGCATACATCACCAAAACCCGGTCGCAGAAAGAGCTGACCAGCCGCAGATCGTGGCTGATAAAGATCAATCCCATGCCGCGATCCGTGACCAATCGGTCGAGGATTTTCAGGACCTCAATCTGCACCGTCACGTCAAGCGCCGAAGTCGGTTCATCCGCGATCAGCAGATCGGGCTCGGTGATCAGCATCATTGCAATCATCGCGCGCTGGCCCATGCCGCCGGACAATTCATGCGGATAGGCTTTGAAGACCCGGGCCGGATCGCGGATTTGCACCGCTTCCAGCATGGCCATGGCACGGTCGCGCGCCTCGGCCCGGCCAGAAGTGCGGCGCGCGGCCTCGATCAACTGCCGCCCGATGGTCATTACCGGGTTCAGCGAAAACTTCGGGTCCTGCATAATCATCGACATGCGGATGCCGCGGAGTTCGCGCCATTTGGCAGGTGACGCGCCGCGCAGATCCATGCCGTCGAAATTCAGCGTCTTTGCCGTGGCCACACCCGGCGGCGGGGTCAGCCCCAGAATTGCCCGCCCGGTTTGCGATTTGCCAGACCCGGATTCGCCGACAATGCCAAGCCGTTCCCGGCCAAGCGCAAAGGACACACCGCGCACGACTTCGGATGGCCCCTGACGCGTGGGAAAAGTGATGCGCAGATCGTCCACCGTCAGCAGGTTTGTCATGCGCGGGAGCCTCCGGCGGGAGTATTTGAGCGAAGAAAAAATCCGGGGCGCATCATTTGCGGGCCTTTGGATCAAGCACGTCGCGCAGCCCGTCGCCGAGCAGGTTGAAGCCCAAAGCCACCACGAAAATCGCCAGACCCGGCATGGTGGCAACCCACCACTGATCAATGATAAAGCGCCGCCCGCCTGCGATCATGGCACCCCATTCTGGTTGCGGCGGTTGCGCGCCAAGGCCAAGAAAACCAAGGCCAGCCGCGATCAGGATGATGCCCGCCATATCCAGCGTGACGCGCACAATGGCCGATGACAGGCATTGCGGCGTCACATGACCCCACAGGATGCGGAGCGACGACGCACCCTGCAGACGGGCCGCGTTGATATAGTCGGTTTCGCGGATGGTCAGGGTTTCGGCGCGGGCCAAGCGGGCGTAAGGCGGCCAGGCGGTGATGGCGATGGCGATGATGGCGTTTTCGATACCGGGGCCAAGGGCCGAGGCAAAGGCGAGCGCCAAGATCAGGCGCGGGAAGGCCATGAAAATATCGGTGATCCGCATCAGCACGACATCGACCCAGCCGCCGAAATACCCCGCCGTGGTGCCAACGGCGAGCCCGATAGGGGTAGCAATCACGGCGACCAGCAAGACCACTAACAGCGTCAGCCGCGAGCCATATAAGACGCGGGACAAGATATCGCGGCTCAGATCATCGGTGCCAAACGGATGCGTCCAAGATGGCGGCTCCAGCCGCGCGCCGCGCAGGCCACCGATGCCTTCCAGCGGATCGTAGGGCGCGATCAACGGCGCGAACAGTGCCAGCAGGGCAAGGATCACGACAATCCAAAGCCCCACCATCGCCAGCCGGTTTGCTTTCAACGCCAGCCAGATACGGTAATTCTGCCCCCAACGCGCCTGTTTGCGCGAGGTCGGGCTATCGGACAGCAGCCAGTCGCGCCGAGTCTGTGGGCGGGTTATGGTCATGGCTTGCCCCCGCGTCTGCGCACCCTTGGGTCGAGCACGCTGTAAAGCAAATCCGACAACAGGTTCAGCCCTACGAATATCGCCCCGATCACCAAAGTGCCGCCCAGCACCGCGTTCATATCGGCCACTTGCAGCGAATTGGTCAGATACAGCCCCAAACCCGGCCACGCGAACACGGTTTCGGTCAGCACCGAGCCTTCCAGCAGCCCGCCATACGAAAAGGCGATCACCGTGACCAAAGGCACGGCGGCATTGCGCAGCGCATGCACCCAGATGATCCGCCATTCCGGCACGCCCTTGACCCGTGCCGTAATCACATATTCCTGCGCCAGTTCGGTCAACATGAACGACCGCGTCATTCGGCTGATATAGGCCATGGCGTTGTAGCCCAGCAGGCTTGCGGGCAGGATGATGTGGGAAAACGCATTGCGAAACGCCTCCCACTGGCCCTGCATGGCACTGTCTACCAGCAGCATTCCCGTGGCGGGTGTGATTGAGTATTCATAAGCAATATCAATGCGCCCCGGCCCGGATATCCAATCCAGTTTCGCGTAGAATACCAAAAGGCCCAGCAGGCCCAGCCAGAAGATCGGCGCGGAATAGCCGATCAGCCCGATGATGCGCACGAACTGGTCAATGGGCCGTCCGACCTTCACGGCGGAAATGATGCCCAGTGGCACGCCGATTGCGGTGCCGATGATGATGGCAAGCGTCGCCAGTTCCAGCGTCGCAGGAAAGGCGCGGGCGATGTCATCCATCACGTATTTCTTGGTCAGGAAAGATTTGCCAAAATCGCCGGACAGCACCTTTTGGATGTAAATCCAGAACTGTTCATAAAGTGGCCGGTCCAGCCCCATTTCGATGAACATCTTGTCATAGGTCGCTTTGCTGGCCCGGTCGCCGACCACAGCCAGAACCGGGTCAACCGACACGACATGGCTGATCAGGAATGTCACCAGCAAAAGCCCAAGCATGGTGACAATCACGGTCAACAGCAGTTTGACCGCTTTCCACAAAAACGCAGGAAGGGCGCTGCTGCGCCCCTCCGTTTGGGTTGCCCCGGTGTCGGTCATTCCTTGGTAACACCCCGGAATGTGTTATCGTTAAACGATGGGCCGATGATGTAGCCCTTTACGTTCGCCCGCAGCGCCGCGACCTCAGTTTCCTGAAACATGATCACGAAGGGCGAAGTTTTCTGATGCTCGGTCTGCAGTTCCACATAAGTGGCCGCGCGCTTTGCACCATCGGTTTCCAGAACGGCACCGTCCGCCTTGGCCGTCATTTCAGGAATGTCCCATGCCACGCGCCATGCCAGCGGCTTTGATGCAGGCTCGTCACCGTTATCAGGGTTGCGCGCGAAAGTGGCGTTGGTGTGCGGGTCCTGATAATCCGGCCCCCAGTTGCCGATATAGATGTCATGCGTGCGGGCGCGGTATTTCTCCAGCGTCTGGCCGCCGTCACCGGGGATGATTTCGATGGTGATCCCGGCTTGCGCCATGGTCTGTTGCACGGCCTGCGCAATCGCCGTCACATCGGGCGTGTTGCGGGTATCCATCGTCACGGTAAAGCCATCTGGCAGACCAGCCGCCGCCAGCAATTCCTTGGCCTTTTCAACGTTCAGGCTGTAGGGATTGCTGTCCAGCTCGCCAAGGAACCCCTTGGGCAGAAAGGTCTGGTGCACATCCATCTTGCCTTTGACGATGGTGTCGGCAATCGCCTGATAATCCACCAGATATTTCATTGCCTCGCGCACTTCAGGCTTGGCGAGGAACTCATTCTTTTGGTTCAGCGCAAGGTAAAATATCGTGCCTTTCACGCCGGTGGCAATCTGCACATCGGGGTTGGTGGATAGCGCTGCAATCTCTTCGGGCAGCAGATCGCGCGCCACGTCGATATCGCCTTTTTCCAGCAGCAGGCGCTGGGTGGCCGCTTCGGGGATATGGCGGTAGATCGCGCGGGCCATCACCGGGGCCAAACCATCGTACATATCGTTGCGTTCCATCACGACGGATTCGTTGGCGCGCCATTCGCGGATCACGAAAGGCCCCGATCCCGCATAGTTTGTCTTCAGCCAGTTATAGCCAAAATCGCCGTCAACTTCGTTAGCCATCACAAGGTCTTTGTCGACCACAGAAGATACCGTCGCTGTCAGGCAATACAGAAGGAACGTCGGCGCATAGGCCTGATCCATCGTGAAATCAAAACTGTAATCGCCAGTCTGCTTGACCATCGCATCTACGTTATCCGCCGTCAGGCCGAACTGGCCCAGAATGAAGGCTGGTGACTTATCCAGCTTGATCGCGCGGGTGATCGAAAACACCACGTCATCGGCCATCAGATCATTGCCGGATGCAAATTTCTTGCCCTGCTTCACGGTGAAGGACATTGTCTTGCCGTCAGCAGACATCGTCCAGGTATCGGCCACGATACCAAAGATTTTTGAGACATCGTTGATGTCATAGCCGATGATCGGCTCGTAGCTGTTGCCGATAATTTCGGATGCGGAGAATTCGAAGACTTCGGCCGGATCGAGGCTGATCATGTCATCCAGTGTCCAGGCCTGAATGAAGGTGTCAGCGGGCGTTTCCGCCCAGATCGGTGTGGCTGTGGAAAGGGAAAAAGCGGCAACGGCCGCCGTCGCCATAAGGCGCGCTCGGATAAACATCTTGAACTCCCATGTATGATACGTTTTTTCAATTGGCAGACTGTCAGACAAAACCGTCATTTCCGATGATAGCGCTTTCGGTCAAGGCAGAGTCAAGCTGTTCCGATAGGGTTGTGGGCGCGGCTCTGCGCCGATCCTGTCTGACCGTTGACCCCGCGCCGCGACTGGCACTTTGCGGTCGCCGTGCAATCAGATACGTTAACCGCAAAGCAGCAACAAACGGATGGGCTAGATGCAGGCAACACGGCGCGCGGTCACTTTGGGGCTAACGGCTGCCCTGCTATCTGCTTGCAGTGGCGGTACAGGGCCAGCCTTGGGGAGGCCCGCCGCAGCGGATCCCGCATTGCGCGCGGTGCCAAATGCAGGATTTGACACATGGGTTGCCGGATTCAAGGCACGTGCTCAGGGGGCGGGAATTGCGTCTACTACCGTGGACTCAGCGTTTCGCGGGGCAGGCTTTCTGCCTGATGTCATTGTAAAAGACCGCAACCAGACCGAATTTTCGCGCAGCTTGCAAGATTATTTGGCCATCGCCGCCTCGGATGAACGGGTGTCCAAAGGAAAGGCAGCCCTGCTACGCCACGCCGCAACTCTGTCCGCCATTGAGTCGAAGTTCGGCGTCGAAGCACATGTCGTCACCGCCGTTTGGGGCCTTGAAAGCTATTACGGCGAACGGCGCGGATCGGTTCCGGTGATATCCGCCCTTGCCACCTTGGCCTATGACGGCAGACGCGGCGCGTTTTTCGAACAGCAATTGATCGCCGCCCTGCGCATCTTGCAAAATGGCGATGTGTCACCTGCGGGAATGACCGGCAGCTGGGCAGGTGCCATGGGCCACACGCAGTTTATCCCCACCTCTTACCTTGCCTATGCCGTAGATTTTCGCGGCGACGGACGGCGTGACATCTGGTCGGATGACCCAACCGATGCGCTGGCCTCAACAGCCGCTTATCTCGCCAAATCCGGCTGGACGCGCGGCCAGCCTTGGGGCGTCGAAGTCACCGTGCCAGCTGGCTTCAACACCGGCCAAACCGGGCGCGGCACCACCCGTTCTGCCGCCGACTGGGCCGCGCAAGGCGTGCGCGCCATCGGTGGCGGCGCACCCCCCAACCACGGCCCCGCATCCATCCTGATGCCCGCAGGCGCCTCCGGCCCCGCTTTCATGGTGTTTCGCAACTTTACCGTGATCACCCGCTACAACAACGCCGAAAGCTATGTCATCGGCGTGGGCCATCTGTCTGACCGCATCCGTGGCGGCGCCCCCGTGCAGGGCCGCTTCCCGCCCGACGCACAGGGCATGACCATCGCCAACCGCCAGGATCTGCAACGCCGCCTGACCGCCGCCGGATTCGATACCGAAGGCACAGATGGCGTGATCGGCCCCAAAACCAAGGCAGCGATCAGCGCCTATCAAAAGAGCCAGGGCCTTTCGGTAACAGGCGAGCCGTCCTTGGAGCTATTGGCAATCCTGCGCTGATCTATCTCGGCCGATCTGATATTGCGTACCGGAAAATGGTGCTGTGAGAGAGGATTGAACTCTCGACCTCACCCTTACCAAGGGTGTGCTCTACCACTGAGCTACCACAGCGCCGGGACTTTGTGGGGGTCACCCAAGCCAGCGTGGCGGCTGATTAGACGCTATCTTGTGGCCTTGCAAGGGGTATCTCGCCGCGCTCATTTGGTGAGCAATCTGGACCCTGCCTGTCGGTTGCGTTATGTACGGTGGCATGAAAGAAACCGCCAGAACCAGTGAGCCGCAAAGCGCGTCTGAACCTACCCCACTGAAACGCGGGCAATCTGCGCAAGTGCAGCGGGATTTGCGGTCTAAAGCCGCGTTAAAGGCCAATATGGCCCGGCGCAAAGCACAGGTGCGCGGCAGAGAAACCGAGGCCGCCGATCAAGGTAGTCCAAAGGAAGAGTAGGGCAGAGATTTGGATCAGATAGTTGTCAAAGGCAATGGCGCATTGAACGGGGTGATCCCGATTGCCGGGGCAAAGAACGCTTGCCTGACCCTGATGCCGGCGACCCTGCTGACGGAGGAACCGCTGACCCTGACCAATGCACCGCGCCTGTCGGATATCGCGACCATGACGCAACTTTTGCAATCCTTGGGGTCGGAGGTGGCCAGCCTGCAAGGGGGCCAGGTGCTTGCGCTGTCATCGCTCCAGATCAGCAACCATACGGCTGATTATGATATCGTGCGCAAAATGCGGGCGTCGATTCTGGTGCTGGGGCCAATGCTGGCGCGCGATGGGCATGCGATTGTATCGCTACCGGGTGGCTGCGCCATTGGCGCACGGCCCGTAGATTTGCACTTGAAAGCGCTGGAGGCGATGGGGGCCGAGCTGGACCTGCGCGATGGCTATGTGCATGCCAAAGCGATCGGCGGGCGGCTCAAAGGTGCGGTCGTTGACTTCCCGATTGTGTCGGTCGGAGCGACCGAAAACGCACTGCTGGCCGCAACGTTGGCCAAAGGCACGACCGTCATCAAGAACGCGGCGCGCGAGCCGGAGATCGTCGATTTGGCCCAATGCTTGCGCCGCATGGGCGCGCAGATTGACGGCGAAGGCACGTCCACCATCACCATCCAAGGCGTTGACCGTCTGGGTGGGGCCACACACCCCGTTGTGGCCGACCGCATTGAACTTGGCACCTATATGCTGACCCCCGCGATTTGCGGCGGGGAGGTGGAACTGCTGGGCGGGCGGATTGATCTGGTCGGTGCGTTTTGTGAAAAACTGGATGCGGCGGGGGTGTCGGTCAGCCAAACCAACCGTGGCCTGAAGGTATCGCGCAAGAATGGCCGCGTGCGGGCGGTTGATGTGGTAACTGCGCCGTTCCCCGGCTTTCCCACCGATCTGCAGGCGCAGATGATGGCGCTGCTTTGCACGGCGGATGGGAAGTCGGTATTGGAAGAACGTATTTTCGAGAACCGCTTCATGCATGCCCCTGAACTGGCCCGGATGGGCGCCAAGATCGAGGTGCACGGCGGCACGGCCACGGTGACCGGCGTTGAAAAACTGCGCGGTGCGCGGGTGATGGCCACAGATTTGCGCGCCTCTGTCAGCCTGATTTTGGCAGGTCTTGCGGCCGAAGGCGAAACCGTGGTCAGCCGGGTGTATCATCTGGACCGCGGCTATGAGCGGGTCGAGGAAAAGCTTCAGGCTTGCGGCGCGCAGATTGAACGGATCAAGGCCTGAGCGATGGCAGACGCGCGGTTTGAAGATGGCGAAACCCGGCCGCTTAATCTGGTGGCGCGCGATGCGGACGATTTGGCCGTTATATCGGCTCTTATTCAAGATGCCGTGCTGACCGCAGGTGATCTGCGATGGACAAAACCCAAGCGCCAATTTGCCATTCTAATCAACCGCTATCGCTGGGAAGACGGTGCCGCGCAGCGCCCAGAAAGGGTACGCAGCCTATTGGTGTTGGACGATGTAACGATCGTGCAAGGCCAGGGGGTGGACCGCACAGACCCTGACCTTGTGTTGTCGCTTCTGTCGCTTGGCTTTGCTGCGGGGGATGATGGCACTGGCGTCGTGACGCTCACATTTGCCGGCGATGGCGCGTTGGCCTTGGGTGTCGAGGCACTCGAAGTCTCATTGAAAGACGTGACGCGACCCTATCTGGCACCGTCGCGCAAAATACCAAAGCATCCGGAATAGACCTTAGGGCAGCAAGGCGGGGGGCTGTCTGCCCCCCACGGCCTTTGGCCGCCCCCCGAGGATATTTTTGCCAAAATGAAATCGCTGCGTCATGCGGCGCGCTTGAGGCCGCACCCTTCGCAAGGTAAGGGAAGGGGGTTCGATGGAGTGCCCTGTCCGATGCCAGTCTTTCTGTCCACCACCGATGCCAGCTTTGACGCGGATTTCGCAACCCTTTTGGGGCTAAAGCGCGAAGATGCGCCCGACGTAGATGCCGTGGTCGCAGGTATTATTGCCGATGTGCGGGGCAGGGGGGACGCTGCGGTACTGGACCTGACCGCGCGTTTTGACAGGTTGGCATTGACCCCCGAAACGATGGCGTTTTCGCCCGCCGAGATTGCCGCCGAATGTGCCAAAGTGACGCCCGAAGACCGCGCCGCCCTTGAACTGGCAGCAAGCCGCATCCGCGCCTATCACACGCGCCAGATGCCGCAGGATGATCAATGGCAAGACGCTGCCGGAGCCACCCTTGGCTGGCGCTGGGGCGCAGTTTCCAGTGCCGGGCTTTATGTGCCGGGGGGACTTGCGTCCTATCCGTCGTCGGTCTTGATGAACGCTATTCCGGCGCGCGTGGCCGGGGTGGAACGCCTTGTCATCTGCTGCCCCACACCCGACGGCGTGGTCAATCCGCTTGTCCTGCTGGCCGCCCAAATCGCCGGGGTGACCGAGATTTACCGCATCGGTGGCGCGCAGGCGATTGCCGCACTGGCCTATGGCACGCAAACCATTGCGCCCGTTGATAAAATCACCGGCCCCGGCAATGCTTTCGTTGCCGCCGCCAAGCGAAGGGTGTTTGGCCGGGTGGGCATTGATATGATCGCTGGCCCATCGGAAATTCTGGTCATAGCAGACCGCGATAACGACCCCGACTGGATAGCACTTGATCTGTTGTCGCAAGCCGAACATGACGAAAGCGCGCAGTCGATCCTGATCACCGATGATCCGGCCTTTGGCGAGGCTGTCGCCAAGGCTGTCGACAAACGCCTGCAAACTCTGCAACGCCGCGCAATCGCCGGGCCAAGTTGGGCCAATAACGGGGCAATCATCACGGTGCGCAATCTGGATGAAGCTGCCGATTTGTCCAACAGCATCGCCCCTGAACATCTGGAGCTTTGCGTGGCCAACCCCGAGGCCCTCGCCGCCAAAACCATCCATGCAGGTGCCATCTTCCTTGGCGCCTACACCCCCGAAGCCATCGGCGATTACATCGGTGGGCCGAACCACGTGCTGCCCACCGCCCGATCCGCGCGGTTTTCCAGCGGGCTGTCGGTGATGGATTTTCTGAAACGCACCACGATTGCCAAAATGACCCCGGGGGCGCTGGCGGCGGTTGGCCCCAGCGCCGAACGCCTGGCCCGGTCTGAAAGCCTTGAGGCGCATGCGCTGTCTGTGCAGGCCCGGCTGGACCGACTGAACGGCTAGGCGTTGAACCGAACAATCAGGCCGTTTGCCGCGCCCACTCTTGCGGATCGAACCAGCCGCGCGATGTCTGAACCTTCATATCATCCGTAAGGTCCCATTCCTCGAGGCCCGAGATATTGAGCTTTCGGCTCGTACCGGAATGCGTCCCGGTAAAGGTCCAAAGATAGACCATATGATCACCCGCCACCCGGAACCCGTCGCAGACCAAAGCCAAGTCCGGGACGTCGGCAAAGAACCCTGCGGCCATCGCGGCAACCCCAGCCCGGTCCACCCAGGGTGTGCCCCGGTTGATCACGATGCCACCTGTCTCGGCATAATGGAATGCGACGTTTTCTGGCTTTCCGGTGTTCCAGGCCGACGTGTAGTCTTTTGCCAGCTGTGCGCCCGCCTCTTGTGAAACAGCCATCATCAAATCCTGTGTTGCGTGACCCGCCCCTCATAGAAGGAAAACTTCTGCCGCGCCAAACACGGTGTCAACCAAAATCAGATGTATGTTGCCAATCGCCCTTGCCAGACAGCACAGCTTTCGGCATCACGGCTGGACCCGTCCCGAAAGCCCCAGCCATGAACCGCATCTGCCATATCGAAATTGACGAGCGCGGTCTTGCCGCCGCCACCGCCGAGATCGAACAAGAACGCAAAGTCGCGATCTTTGATCTGCTGGAGGAAAACTCCTTCGCCATGCCCGCGCGAGAAGGCCACGTCATTCCGCATGGCCCCTACCGCCTGGGCCTCGCCATCCGCGAAGGCCGCCTTGTCTTTGAAATCGCAACGGAATCCACCGAAAAGGTCGGCGCGTTCCATTTGTCTCTTGGCCCCTTCCGGCAGGTCGTCAAAGACTATTTCCAGATCTGCGAGTCCTACTTCGAGGCCGTCAAACGCTTGCCCCCGTCCCAGATCGAGGCGATAGATATGGCCCGCCGTGGCATCCACAACGAAGGGGCCCGCGTGCTGCAAGAACGCCTTGAGGGCAAGGCCGAGGTGGATATTGATACCGCGCGGCGCCTGTTCACCCTGATTTGCGTTCTGCATTGGGGCTGATCCTTGGCAGATAATTTCCCCCAATCGGTGCTATTTTGCTGCGATCACAACGCGGTGCGGTCCCCGATGGCCGAAGGGCTGATGAAACAAATGTACGGCCAGCGCGCTTATGTGCAGTCGGCTGGCGTGCATAACGACATGGAGATTGACGGCTTTTCCATCGCCGTTTGCCGCGAACTTGGCATCGAACTGGCCCGCCACCGCAGC
>JANNSG010000052.1:0-18712 GCA_031402355.1 Pseudorhodobacter sp.
TTTTGATCTTTGGCGGTAAAGGCCCGCAACGCATGCTGCACCCGGTTGCCAAGCTGGCCCAGAATGTTTTCCGGCACATCAGCGGGGTTTTGGGTGATGAAATAAACACCAACGCCTTTTGACCGGATCAACCGGGCAACCTGCTCAACTTTCGAGACAAGGGCTTTGGGCGCATCTTCAAACAACAGATGCGCCTCGTCAAAGAAGAACACCAGCTTGGGTTTGTCCGGGTCACCAATTTCGGGCAGGTTTTCGAAAAGTTCAGACAACAACCACAAAAGAAATGTTGCATACATGCGGGGCGATGACATCAGACGGTCCGCTGCGAGGATGTTGATACGGCCAGCCCCATTGGTATCGCACAGCATCAGGTCTGCCAGATCCAAGGCGGGTTCACCGAACAACTGTGCGCCGCCCTGATTTTCCAAAACCAGCAGTCGTCGCTGGATCGCACCGACCGAGGTGGCCGAGACAAGACCATACCGCGTGCTGATCTCGCTTGCATTCTCACCGACAAACACCAGCAGCGCCTGCAGATCCTTCAGATCGAGGATGGGCAATTGTTCTTCGTCGGCAAGCCGGAATGCGACGTTCAGAACACCCTCTTGCGGTTCGGTCAGCTCAAGCAGCCGTGACAGCAGTAAGGGGCCCATTTCGGCAACCGTGGCACGGATCGGGTGACCCTTTTCGCCAAACAAATCCCAATAGGTGACGGGAAAAGCCCGGTATTCCAACGTATGCCCGATGGTTTGGCAACGGGTCATAAAGGCATCATGCAGTTTGTGCGTAGGCGATCCCGCAATGCCGATACCGGACAGATCGCCTTTTACATCCGACAGAAACACCGGCACACCCGCAGCAGAAAACCCTTCGGCCAGAACCTGTAGCGTTACGGTCTTGCCAGTGCCGGTAGCCCCTGCAATCAATCCGTGCCGATTGCCGTATTTCAACAGCAGCGATTGCGGAATGCCATACGCCTCGCCGCCGCCGCCAACGAAAATGCTGTCTTCATTCTTCATGAAGTGTCCTCCGGTGAATGCCAGTGTCTGGGCGCTGCGAACCACCGCCGTAAACGTTCTGTGCGAAAATACACTGTTAACTTCTTTGTGCCAGTGTTGATCGGGCAGGCAAGCACGTTTTGCGGCCCGCGATTTACTTCCTCCCTGTTTGACCTGCCGCGCCCTTGAAAAGGCGCGGTTTTTTTAAGTTTAATCCCTCAATTATCGTTTTTGATTTTGTGTTGACGCAACCCAAGTTCCGCCGTAGTTTCGCCGCTATAAGTCGGCCAGTCCGACAGGGAGCAAAAATGATAGGGAATAGGGCCGGTTCATCCGGCCCTTTTTCATAGGCGCCGGTGGATCATTGGCATGACGTCCCGGTCGCGTGGCTGTGATCCGCCGGATGTCACTTTCGGGCCTGACTTGGGGTGCGGGTCATGCTACATCGCGGGCCAGATTAGCAGATGCAGACAGGATTTTGATGATGAGACTGACCCAGGCGATGGCCGTTTTGCTGTGCATGGCAGCGGCAACAAGCGGCATGGCACAAGAAACCGCTGCACCTGCAGATCCGGCAACGACCGAAGCGCCGGCAACCGGCGATGCGGCCCCTGCAGATCAACTGTCGCTGGGAACTGAGGTTGCCGCCCCTGACGGACCCGGCAGCATCTATGTTGCTGCCAGTTTTGATAGCTGGGAACAGCGCTGCGTGCGCGCGGCGGCACCTGGCCAGGACGCTTGCCAGCTTTACCAATTGCTGAAGGACGGCAAGGGCACCGAAGTGGCGGAAATCACGATGCTTGGCCTGCCCGAGGGCCAAGAGGCCGCAGCTGGCGCCACGGTGATTGCACCGCTTGAAACACTGTTGACCTCTGGACTTACGTTGCAGATCGATGCTGCCAAGGCGAAATCCTATCCCTTCGCCTGGTGTTCGCCAGTTGGGTGCGTGGCGAGGATCGGTTTTACGGCCAAAGAACTGGACGCGATGAAGAAAGGCAACAAAGCCACGATCACGATCGTGCCTGCCGTTGCCCCGACCGAAAAGGTGCTGCTGGACGTGTCGCTGACGGGATTTACGGCCGGTCTTACCGCAGTGAATGACGCCAATGCCGCAGCGGATGCCGCAGCAAAAGCTGCTGCACCCGCACCTTAACCCGGTGGCGGGTCATAAGCGTTAAATCTGCCAGCGCCACTCCGGTCCGGGGTGGCGTTTTCGTCAGACGCGGCGCAATGCCAAGACTGCGTTGAAGCCGCCAAAGGCAAAAGCGTTGGACAGGCAGACATCAACCTTTGCGTCCCGGGCCGCGTTGGGTACAACATCAAGGTCGCAATCAGGGTCGGCTTCTTCATAGCCGATTGTCGGGGCAACAATTCCATCACGCAACGCCATGATACAGGCCAGCAATTCGACCGCCCCCGTTCCACCGATCAGATGGCCATGCATGGATTTGGTAGAAGACAGCATCAGCTTGTCGGCATGTGCGCCGAACGCGTCACGGATGGCTGCACATTCGGTCTTGTCATTCGCTGCAGTCCCGGTTCCATGCGCGTTGATATAGCTCACGTCTTCGGGGTTGATCCTTGCATCGCGCAATGCGCCGCTGATGGCCCGCGCAGCACCTTTCCGTTCGGGCATCACGATGTCTGAGGCATCCGACGTCATCGCAAAACCGATGATTTCGGCCAGAATATCGGCACCCCTTGCTTTTGCGTGATCAAAGTCTTCAAAGACAAAAATCGCGGCACCTTCCCCCTGAACCATCCCTGTTCGATTGCGCGAAAATGGGCGGCAGGCGTCCTTCGACATGATCCGCAGCCCTTCCCAGGCTTTCAACCCGCCAAAGCACAGCATTGATTCAGCACCCCCCGTCAGCATGACTTTCGTGCTTCCCGACCGGATCATCTGGAAAGCCAGGCCCATTGCATGGTTGGAACTGGCGCAGGCAGTAGCGACGGTAAAGCCTGGGCCCCTGATCCCAAACTCTATTGCAAGATGACTTGCTGCAGCATTGTGCATCAGCCGGGGCACGACAAATGGATGAACACGGTTCTTGCCGTCTGCATAGACCGCCCGGTAGCTGTCATCCCAGGTATTGACGCCGCCCCCTGCAGTTCCCAGAACCACCCCTGTGTCCCACCCCAGATCGCCATCGAAATTCAACCCAGATTGGGCCACGGCCTGACGCGCAGACAGCACCGCAAATTGGGTGAATTTGTCATAAAGTACGATTTTTTGCCGATCAAACAGCGCTTCGGCATCCCAATCTCGAACCTGGCCGCCGATCTGGACCGTCAGGCGATCCTTGTCGGGAATATCCAGCTCGCCAATTCCGCACAGCCCTTCGCGCATGCCAGCAAAGGTGCCGGCCACATCCCGCGCCAGTGGATTGATCGTGCCGGCCCCGGTGATGACAACCCGGTTCATGCCGCCTTTCGCGCAATCAGCCCTTCGACCGCCTTCACAATGGCCGCGACAGAAGAAATGTCGAACTCGGACGCCGAGGGCGTGTTTGCGTTGAACGGAACCGAGATGTTGAACGCTTCTTCGATTGCAAAAATTGATTCCACAAGGCCGAGGCTGTCGATGCCAAGATCTGTCAATTTGCTGTCGTGATGCACGTCTGAAACATCCAGAACAGCTTGCTCCGCGATGATTCTAATTACTTTTTCCTCTATGTCGTTCATTGCTTTGTCCACTTCCCTGTCAGTGATCTAATCACGGTCCGATGACTTCGCCATGACAGCTTCGATGGCCGCTACCCGCGCGGCAAGGCGCGGCAATCGGCGGATGGCCTTCTGTAAGTCGATATGGGTGTCCATTTTCAACGCCGGATAGCCCAGCAAAACCCGCCCTGCCGGGGCATTGGTCAGAATCATCGTGCCGCCACCGGCCACCACATCATCGCCGATAAAGATGTTGTCAGACACCCCCACCTGGCCTCCAAGAACCACCCGGTTGCCAACTTGAACCGAGCCTGCGATCCCGACCATTCCGCAAAACAGACAATCCTTGCCCACCTGCACATTATGGGCAATGTGAACCAGATTGTCCAATTTGGTGCCGGATCCAATCAGGGTATCTTTGATGGTGCCTCGATCGATGCAGGAATTTGCGCCAATTTCAACATCGTCGCCAATCACCACGGATCCCAGTGAGTGAATCCGGACCCAGGCCTGATCTAAAATTTCGCCTGATTTTCCGAGTGTTTCGCGAATTGCTTCCGCCCTCGATTTCTCTACGGTGACAAACGAGAAACCGTCCGACCCGATAACCGCCCCGGGCTGACAGATGAACCGGTCGCCGATCACGACACGGGCACCAATATGTGCGCCTTGCAAGATCAGGGCATGGGCACCAATCCTTGCGCCTTCGGCAATCGACACATGCGACGCCACCCTTGCGCCCGCACCCAGAACCACACCTGCTGCAATCGATACGAACGGGCCGATTGCAGCCCCTTCGCTTATCTTCGCTGTCGGATCGACAACAGCCATTGGGTGAATGCCGGGAGCGACAGCATGGCCCGTGTCAAGAAATCGTGTCAGTCCGGCCATGGCAAAGCGGGCACGCGGCACAAATATAGCGGCCTTCAGCCCCATTGCCCGCCAGTCCGCACCTGACCAGAGAACGGCCACTTTTGCCTTGCCCGCAGCAATGCCTTTGGCGTAGCGCGGGTCCATCGCAATCGCCAGATCATCTGGCCCGGACGTTGCCGGTTCTGACGCGCGCTCAATGACGAAATCAATGTCGCCTTCGACCTGCGCACCAAGGGCCGCAGCAATGTCGCGCAAAGCATAGCCCATGAATTGCCCCAAAATCAGGTGACGCGGCGTCGTGTGGTCGCTTGTAATGATTAGCCCTGAACGCCAGGCAATGCCACCCCGGCCTTCATCAATGCCTCATAGATAAGCGTATCCCGGCCATAAACGTCACGTCGATAGTTCATCCGCCCTTTGGCGGAAGGCAGCGCCGTAAAGTATACCAGATGCACAGGAACAGGCCGGTTCAGCTTGACCGAGGTTTCACGACCCGTGTCCAGAACGCGGGCAAAATCGCCGCTCGGATCTGCCGTTTGTACGGCCAGCAGAGCATGGGCAAAATCAACCGGGTCGCCCAAGCGAATACAGCCATGACTGAAATCGCGCACTTCCTGCGCAAACAGGGATTTTGACGGCGTATCATGCAGATAGATATTATGCGGATTAGGAAACATGAACTTCACGATGCCCAAAGCATTGCTTTGCGACGGCGCCTGGCGCATCGAGAACGGAAAATTCTGCGCCGTGTAGGCTGCAAAATTGACCGCACCGCGCGGCACCACACGGCCATTGCGATCTATGATGTTCAACTGACCCGCCGCATTGGGATTGCGCTGCAGCAACGGCAGGTATTCCTTCGTGGTGATCGACCGCGGCACATTCCATGACGGATTGACCACCATGAATTCGATCTGATCCGAAAACTCAGGCGTGCGCCGATCAGACTGGTTCTTGCCGATCACCGACCGGGTCGCAAAGGTGACCTTGCCGCGATCGACGATTTTGGCGCTGAAATCTGTCAAATTGACCCAAACATAGCGGTCACCGCGGTCACTGTTCAGCCAGCGCAGGCGTTCCATTGCCACCACGACAGACTTCAGCCTTTCTTCCGGCGCGGTATTCATCTGGGCAATTGTCGCTTCGCTGGCAGTGCCATTGGCCTCAAGTCCGTGATCTACTTGAAAATCCCGAACTGCTGCCTGCACGTCGGAGTCATAATCCTGGGTCGCGGTCTGGCCGAGATAACCTTGGGCTATCAAACGGTTGCGCAGCTGAACAACAGTTTCGCCGGTGGCGCCCGGTTTCAGCGATGTAGCCCCGATGCGGTCACCCCAACCAGACTTTGCAATCTGGTTCTGCAAGACAATCTTTTGCTTCATCAATTGGGCATATTCGGGCGCTTCCGGCGGCAAGCCACGCAGATACTCCAAAGCATTGCCGCTGGTGATGGCGGACAGACTGGCCTGCAGGTCCAGCTTTGGTGCATCACGAACAATGCCCGGGTCAATCTCGGAGGGCACCAGCGCCCCCGTATGGATGTCACTGGCATAGGCTAGGAACGCCTTTGTCATCGCGACTTCCAGCCGGCCACGGTCGCCCTCGGTCTGGGCCGTCGTGAACAACCCGCGCAGGGCATCAACATCATACCGGATCACAGGCAACCCATGATCTGCGGCAGTTTCAAGCACAGTGAATAACGCGTTTCGGCGGCCTGCATCGTCTGACCCGGTCCACAGGTCGTTGTAGTCAGACCGTCGGTACCAAGCCGAAATAGCATCATCCAGCGCCGCAGATTCAGCAACCGCCTGACGGTAGGCCGTGGTCAGCGCATAACCCGGCCATGATTGCCCGAAAAAGGCGACACTTAAAGTTGCGGCAAGACCAAAAAGGCGCAAGCAAACGCGCCGGGAAAAAGGGATATTCATACAGTCCTCAAACTTGGCTGGCAGACCATTGTTAGGCTGTTACTTTGGCCAAAATTCGACGACTGTCCATGCACAACTTGGTCAAGATTGGTTCCATATGTGAAAATAGTCCTTCCGAGGCAGGCACATAACAACTCAGGGGTGAGAACCGTCACTTTGGCCACTTTAAGCAATTTTTTGCCTATTGTCCTTGAAATGGCCACATGTCGACAATCGGGGCTTGGGCTTCGATTCGGTTTGTGACATAAAGATGTGTGTTTGGGGATACGACTGCTGGGGGAGCTGCCAAAAAGGCAGCCCACCACAAGGGACGGGGCTATAGTCAGAATGACGAAAACAACATATCCGATGGTGTCGCGACGTGGCATTTTGGGCGCTTTTGCTGCAACCGCATTGATTGCCGCCCCTACCTACAGCAATGCTTTCGGACTGTTGAAGGGCGCAGGCGATGTTCGACGCATAAAGATGTATTCTGGCCGAACCGGTGAATCAATCGACACGATCTATTGGATCGAAGGCGAGTACATCCCTGAAGTTTTGAAGGAAATCAATTACTTCATGCGGGACTGGCGGTCTGACGAGAAGATCAAGATCGACCCGCGCAATGTAGATATTCTTGCTGCAGCACATCGTTTGATGGATGTTTCAGAACCCTACATGCTGCTGTCAGGCTATCGTAGCCCGGCCACAAACGCCATGCTTCGGTCGCGGTCGCGGGGCGTGGCAAAGCATTCGTTGCACATGAAAGGCCAAGCGGCTGATCTGCGACTGGAATCGCGGAGCGTGGGGCAAATGGCCAAGGCAGCCAGCGCCTGTGCGTCGGGTGGCGTTGGCCGCTATTCAAGATCAAATTTCGTGCATATGGACTGCGGCCCAGTGCGTACCTGGGGTGGCTAAGGCGAAAGTTTGCTCAAATTTTAGGAACAATCACAGGTGCCCGAGGGCGCCTTTTTTGTTGTTTGTGCCTGTTGATTGTTTCCCATAGTCAATCAATCCGCTGCTTCGTTTACTTCGCTTGCCGGTTTGCGCTTAAAGCCCATTGCAACGACGAATTTCTCGGAACTGTCGGCGCGGGAAGCTGGCGGTTTAACGTTTGCCACCTTGGTAAAATTCTTCTTGAGCGTGTTTTGCATGCCAATCTCGGCGCCACCGGCCAGAACCTTGGCGACAAAAGTACCGCCGTCCTCTAGCACATCAAAAGCAAACTCGATTGCCGCTTCACAAAGGGCGATGATGCGCAAATGGTCGGTGCCTTTATGCCCCGACGATGCCGCCGCCATATCTGACAGAACAACATCCGCCTTGCCACCCAGCCAGTCTTTGACCTTCTGATCCGCGCCGTCTTCCAGAAAGTCCAATTGGTGGAGTTGTGCACCTGCAATCGGTTCAATCTCTTGCAAATCTACACCAAGCACGGTGCCAACTGGTTTCGATTTGCGGTCTGACAAGGCATTGACCCGCACAACCGCTACCTGGCACCAACCGCCCGGCGCACAGCCAAGGTCAACCACCCGCGCGCCGGGTTTGAAAAAGCCATACTTGTCATCCAGCTCAAGGATTTTATACGCAGCACGGCCACGGTAACCCTCCCGCTTGGCGCGCTGGACATAGGGATCGTTCAACTGCCGCTCAAGCCAAAGCGTAGACGACAGTTTGCGGCCCTTGGCGGTCTTGACGCGAATCCGCAGTTCACGCTGACCACGACCGGAAGTTGCTTTTTCGGATGTCATTCGTAAGGTCCGTCTTCAAGAACGCCATCGGCGCTCATCTGGGCATAAAGCAGTCCTTCGCGCAAACCTCGATCCGCAACCGACAGCCGGTCCGTAGGCCATATCCGCATTAGGGCCTGAAGGATAGCCGCGCCGGACATGATCAGCGAATGGCGATCGCGTCCGATGCGCGGATCCGAACGCCGACCTTCCGGACCGAGCACCAGAAAATCCCGAATGACCTGGTCGATCTGGTCAGACGTCATCAAAAGACCGTCGACCTTGGCCCGGTCATAGCGTTTGAGGCCAAGAAACGACGCGGCAACCGTTGTAATCGTGCCGGACGTCCCGATGATCTGAAAGCCCTCACGCGGATTGTCGGCATTGTAGGGTGAAAAGCTGGACAGGTTCTCTTCGAAAAACCAGCTCATCAATGCGAAACGCGCGGCGTCATCTTCGACATCGGCAAATTGGTCCTTCAGGGTTGCCACGCCCAACGGAACCGATATCCAGTCAACGACCCGGGCAGAAGGCGCATCACCCGTCTGCGCAAACCCTGAATGCAGTCGCATGATCGCGCGGGGCCGGTCATCCGGTGCGACGGCAGACAGATCTATCCAGACCAGTTCCGTGGATCCGCCGCCAATGTCCACGACCAACAGTTGTTCGGTGCGCACCGAGACCAGCGGCGCACAAGAGATGACAGCAAGACGCGCCTCTTGTTCGGGTTGAATGACCTCCAGCGAAAGCCCGGTTTCCCGCCGCACCTGTCTGATGAATTCACGCGCATTGCGGGCACGACGGCAGGCTTCGGTCGCAACAAGACGCATCCGCTGCACATTGTGCTTTTCGATCTTCTTCTGGCAGATCCGCAGGGCTTGAATCGTCCGTTCCATGGACGCGCGCGACAGCTTTCCGGACGCTTCCAGCCCTGCCCCCAACTGCACGGTCTTGGAAAAGCTGTCGATAACCTGAAACTGACTGCCCCGAGGCTGAGCTATCAGCATCCGGCAGGAATTCGTACCTAAATCCAACGCAGCATAAAGCTGAATTGGCACTTCTGCAGGGGGCGCAGACGGTTCGACCAAAGCCGCAGCATCAGAGCTGCCTGCCTTCGGGATCGCGTCCGCCCCCGGGGGACGCTCGGGCGTCATATTGCGCCCTCCAACTGTGGTTACCGTCACGGTAGCCCCAGTCCGCGCCATAGGCAAGCGTCGATCATTGGCGCATGTGCGGCCTTCATGATCTGAATGAAAGCTCTGATGACCTGCGGTCTCGATTGCAATTTCGAACTGCGCTATCAGGTGGTTTGCCAACAGTCTGGGTCGGTAGAAGGTGTGATTATGTCGAAATCCGACTCTGCTGGTCGGTTTTTGGCGTTAGAACAGGGCAGGATTGCAGATAGGGAATCGATGATGCCGGATGTTGTTGTGGTTTATTGGCGTGATATCCCGGCCCAGGTGATTGTCGGCAAAGGCCGGGCGGCGTCAAAAGTCAAACTGCATGAGCGGTTTGAACAGGCGATAGACCGCTGTGCGATGAAGATCGGCGCGCGCGATTCCGACAGCTACCTTGCCGAATGGCGCAAAGCTGATCCCTACGTTGTAGAGGGAGACCAGGCCGAGGTTGCCGCAGCCGAAGCCGCGCGCATCGAGACCGAATTTGACGCAGCCCGCCTGAAGTCTTTGATAGACGCACACGGCCGCGCCTGAAGCTGCCCTTGAAGGAACCCAGAAGTATGGCCCTGTTCAACTTTCGTCGCGACACCCAAGCCGCCCCGACACCCGCCGTCGAAATAGAGACGTTTCTGCATGGCTATTCCATCGAGGTCATGCCCCGCACCGCAGAGAAGGTTGAGGATTTCAAGGCGATCCTGCCACGCGGCACCCGCGTCTACATTGCCCATATCGAAGGCACCCCGATTGAGGAAATGGTCGCGACGGCAAAGCGCCTGAACGCCGACGGCTTTCCCGTCATGCCGCATTTTCCGGCCCGCATCATCGCCGACCGCGACGTATTGACCGATTGGATTGCGCGCTATCAGGGCGAAGCTGATGTCAAACAGGCGCTTTTGCTGGGCGGCGGGGTGAATACCCCAGCCGGCGATTTTGACAGTTCGATGCAACTGATCGAGACCGGGTTGTTTGATGGCTTTGATCGCCTGCATGTGGCCGGCCACCCCGAGGGCAACCAGGACATCGACAAGGACGGCGGCGACCGCATCGTCATGGAGGCGCTGCGCTGGAAGCAGGCTTTCAACGAACGCAGCGATGCAAAGATGGCGATTGCGACCCAGTTCTGCTTTGATGCGGCCCCTGTCATCGCGTGGGCAGACCGCCTGGCCGCAGCGGGCGTGTCCTTGCCAATTCATATCGGCATCGCGGGCCCGGCCAAGTTGCAGACATTGATCAAGTTTGCGATTGCCTGCGGCGTTGGCCCGTCATTGCGTGTCTTGCAGAAACGCGCGATGGACGTCACCAAACTGCTGTTGCCTTATGAGCCGACCGATGTGGTTCAGGCTTTGGCAGCGCACAAGGCGGCGCATCCGGATTTTGGCATCGAAGCCGTGCATTTCTTTCCACTCGGCGGTATCAAGACCAACGCAACCTGGGCTACAGAACACGGCGGCGCATCGGGCGTGGCCGCAGCAAACACGTAATTCAAAGGTTTAAGAATGACCCGCACGATTGTTGAATCCAAAACAAAAACCGTTGTCATCGGCTTTGATGAGCCATTCTGCGTGATCGGGGAACGCATCAACCCTACCGGGCGCAAGAAACTTGCGGCCGAACTGGAAATGGGCGATTTTTCAACCGTCTTGCGCGATGCGCTGGAACAGGTGGCCTGCGGGGCCATGGTGCTGGATGTCAATTCGGGTGCCGTTTTCACCAACAAGATGGCAAGCGACCCTCGCTATGCTGACAACAACTTTGTTGAGCCACCGCTGATGCGCGAATTGATTGCCCACATTCAGGCGGTGACTGACGTCCCTCTGTGCATCGACAGTTCGGTTCCCGGCGCACTTGAAGCAGGCTTACAGGCTTGTGAGGGTCGGCCATTGCTGAATTCGGTTACGGGTGAAGAAGAGCGGCTGGAACTGGTTCTGCCACTGGTCAAGAAGTACAACGTGCCAGTGGTGGCGATTTCAAATGATGACACCGGCATTTCTGTAGATCCAGACGTGCGTTTTGCCGTGGCAAAGAAGATCGTGCAACGTGCCGCCGATTTCGGCATTCCGGCGCATGACATCGTGGTTGATCCGCTGGTGATGCCGGTCGGTGCGATGGGATCGGCAGGCCAGCAAGTGTTTACTCTGGTCCGCCGTCTGCGCGATGAATTGGGTGTAAACACCACCTGCGGCGCATCCAACATCAGTTTTGGCCTGCCGCATCGCCATGGCATCAACGCGGCCTTCTTGCCTATGGCTATCGGTGCCGGGATGACATCGGCGATCATGAACCCCGTCCGTCAGGTTGAAATGGAGGCGATCCGTGCCGCCAACTTCCTGATGAACCACGATGCGAACGGTGGCGAATGGATCCGGTTCAGCCGTGTATTGGAAGCAGTAGAAGGCGGCAAAACCTTCGCAGAAGCCAGTTCTGAAGCTGCCGCTGCTGGCGGCCGCGGTGGGCGGTCAGGTGGGCGTGCGGGGCGGGCAAGGGGCTGACGGACGACCCCTGCGTCGAACTGGCTGACCCAAGAGATGAGGTATGGCGCGGAAGGCGGCGTCCGGGTCTTGCAATGTCGCTATCGTGGTTTGCAACCAGTGCCGCGCGCGCTATCACCTAAACTGCGACTATCAGACGGAAAGCAAATCGCATGAGCATCACCCTGCGCCCGATGCGGCCGCGCGACATGGACGAAAGTCACCGGGCGTCAACCGAGCTGGAACTTTTTTTCGATCTGATCATCGTGATCGGCATCGCGTCGCTGACGGCGGCATTTCATCATGCAATTTCTGCGGGTCACGGCCTTCAGATGCTGCCGAACTTTGTTTTTCTGTTTCTGGCGCTCTGGTGGGCCTGGATGAACTTTACCTGGTTCGCCTCGGCGTTTGATAATGACGATCCTTTGTACCGGCTCTTGGTGCTGATCATCATGGCCGGCGCCCTGATTTTTGCGGGTGGAATTGGGTTCATCTTCGAGACGATGGATTTCTCATTTGGCATCTTTGGCTGGATACTGATGCGCATGGGCATGATAGCCCTATGGTTAAGGGCCGCCAGTCATGCACCAGATCTGCGCAATACCTGCTATCGCTATGCGTTTGGCATTACGTTTGCCCAGACGCTTTGGGTCTTGCTGGCATTTCTGGTCACTCCTGGCAGCCCGTCTTTCTTTGCCTTCGGCATCGGCGCATTTCTGGTTGAATGGTCGGTTCCTGTCTGGGCAGAACGCGCCGGGCGCACGCCCTGGCATCCGCGCCATATGCTGGAACGCTACGGCCTTTTGACCATCATCGTTCTGGGCGAGGTTCTGTTGTCTATCGCCATGACCTTTGGCGCAATCTTTACCGGTGGCGCGGATGCAGACCTGATCAAGATAGGCCTTGCCTCGCTGGTCGTCGTGTTCGCGTTCTGGTGGATCTACTTTGGCGAACGCCATGATCAATCCATTCAGGGCTTTGGCCGTGTCTTTGTCTGGGGCTATGGCCATGTCGTCATCTTTGCGTCAATCGCGGTGATGGGGGCCGGGCTTGCCGCTTATTTTGATCTGCACACGGACCATTCCGATGCAACATCGGCTGAGGTTACATGGTTTATCGGCGCACCCCTTGCATTGGCATTGACAGCACTTTGGGCTGTGCGTGACCGCCACCTGACCCTTGGCTTGCGTGCAGCAGCCCTGCCGGCCGCTGCCCTTGTCATCCTGTTTGCCACAGCAGTTCAGGCCGAGCCCTATATCTACGCCGGACTGTTGCTGGCGGCATTGCTGTGGCGCGTTCCCCTATCCAGCCCCGAAGGACCTCATCCGTGACTGATGCTCTTGTGATCTTTACGCCCTCCGGCAAGCGTGGCCGGTTCGCCCTTGGAACGCCTGTCCTGACAGCAGCACGGCAATTGGGGGTTGATCTTGATTCCGTCTGCGGCGGGCGCGGCATTTGTTCAAAATGTCAGATCACCCCGGGCTATGGCGCATTCCCCAAGCATGGCGTGACAGTTTCGGCGGACGCCCTGTCAGACTGGAATGCGGTCGAAGACCGCTACAAATCCATCCGTGGTTTGACCGAAGGCCGCCGACTGGGCTGCCAGGCACGCGTCATGGGTGATGTGGTTGTCGACGTGCCGCCCGAAAGCCAGGTCCACAAACAGGTGATCCGCAAATCCGCCACCCAGCGCGATATCGTGATGGATCCGGCCACCCGGCTTTTGTATGTCGAAGTGGCCGAACCCGACATGCACGAACCCTCGGGCGATTTCGAACGGCTGGCAACCGCGCTGCGTGACCAATGGCAGGTGATCGGTGTAACCGCCGATCTGCCGCTGTTGCGCCGTCTGCAACCCGCGCTGCGCAAAGGCGCATGGAAGATCACCGTGGCCGTGCATCGCGGCAACCATGATGCCGCCCCGCGCATTCTTGATCTTTGGCCTGGATTTTACGAAGGCGGGCTTTACGGCCTTGCCATCGATCTGGGCTCAACCACGATCGCGGCACATCTTTGCGATCTGAAAGATGGCGCGGTTCTGGCATCGGCGGGCCTGATGAACCCGCAGATCCGGTTTGGCGAAGACCTGATGAGCCGGGTATCTTACGCCATGATGAACCCCGGCGGTGATGTCGAAATGACGCGTGCGGTACGCGAGGCGATGAATGCGCTGGCCCAGTCAATTGCGGCTGAAGCCAGTATTGCCGCCACCGAGATTTACGAAGCGGTGATTGTGTGCAACCCCGTGATGCATCATCTTTTGATGGGAATTGATCCGGTAGAACTGGGTCAGGCCCCGTTTGCCCTGGCGCTGTCGGGCAGTCTTAGCCTTGACGCGCGCGATCTGGACCTGACCTTTATCAACCGCTCGGCGCGGGTCTATGTCTTGCCCTGTATTGCCGGTCACGTTGGCGCGGATTGCGCCGCAGTTGCCTTGTCGGAAGAACCCGGCAAATCCAAGGAAATGATGCTGATCGTCGATGTCGGAACCAATGCGGAATTGCTTCTGGGCAACGAAAAACGGGTACTTGCCTGTTCGTCACCTACTGGCCCGGCCTTCGAAGGGGCGCAGATAAGTTCAGGGCAACGCGCAGCCCCCGGGGCCATCGAGAGGGTCGAAATTGATACCGTGACCAAAGAACCGAGGTTCCGTGTGATCGGATCCGATGTCTGGTCAAACGAGTCTGGCTTTTCTGAGGTTGTGGCCACAACGGGCGTGACCGGCATCTGTGGATCAGGCATCATCGAAGCGGTGGCCGAAATGCGGATGGCTGGATTGGTCGATGCAAAAGGGCTGATCGGCTCTGCCGAGCAAACCGGAACAGTGCGCCTTATCCCTGAGGGGCGCACGCACAGTTACCTCTTGCATGATGGCACGGCGACCGGTGGACCAAGGATCATGGTCACACAGGGCGATATTCGGGCGATCCAACTGGCCAAATCGGCCCTTTATGCAGGGGCCCGGTTGCTGATGGACGAGATCGGCATTGATACCGTTGACCGCGTCGTGCTGGCGGGTGCCTTTGGCGCGCATATCAGCCCGAAACACGCGATGGTTCTGGGCATGATCCCGGATGCGCCACTGAACAAGGTCACATCGGCAGGCAATGCGGCTGGCACGGGTGCGCGTATTGCGCTGTGCTCGGTCGCGTCGCGCAATGCAATCGAGGCAACAGTGGGCGAAATTCACAAGGTTGAAACCGCCATTGAACCGAAATTTCAGGAACATTTCGTCAATGCCAATGCCATCCCCCATGCAACCGATCCGTTTCCGGAACTCGCCAAAATAGTGACCCTGCCCCATGTCAGCTTCAATACCGCGGGGGGGGGCGAAGGCGGGCGGCGGCGCAGACGGGACTGAAACCGGGCTTGCCAAGCGCAAGAATCTACTTTCCTATTGGCGAAACAACGAGACGAGGCTGCCCTGAGCATGACTGATGATCCGGTAGCCCAATTGCTTGCCAAAGTGGCTTTGCAAGACCGGATTGCCTTTCGGCAACTCTATTCCAGCACGTCTTCGAAACTATTTGGGGTTCTGTTGCGTATCCTTGTCAATCGCGCCGAAGCGGAGGATGCGTTGCAAGAGGTTTTTACACGTGTGTGGTTGCGGGCCGGGCGGTTCGACCCCGAAAAAGGCCGGGCGATGACCTGGTTGATTTCGGTGGCGCGCAACCATGCCATCGACCGGCTGCGCACACGGGTAGAGCCAACCGCAGTGATCGGCGACGAAGCAGACGCCTTGATGGATGCGGCACCTGGGGCCGAAGCAAAGCTTGTGGCAAAAGATCAGGCGCGCAGAATTGTGGACTGCATGGCGGCATTGGACGCAGATCGCGCCAAAGCCGTGCAGGGCGCCTATCTTGGCGGCCTGTCCTATGTCGATCTGGCACAGAAATTTGATGTCCCCCTGAACACGATGCGAACATGGCTGCGCCGCAGCCTTTTGCAACTGAAAGAGTGTCTGGAAAAATGACAGACCCGCTTGATCTTTCCCCCGAAGACGCCAACGAGACCCTGGCCGCAGAATATGTACTGGGCGTGCTGGCGCTGGATGACCGCCTTGCAGTGCAGGACCGGATCAAGGCAGACCGTGATTTCGCCAGCTGCATTGCGAAATGGGAAAGCCATTTTGCCGATCTGAATGATAATTTTGCTGCGGTGCCGGCCCCGGACCTGATGCAGCAGATCGAAGGTCGTATTTTTGGGCAGCAAGAAACCAAAAGACGGAACTGGTGGGGCTTTATCCTGGGTGCAGGGGTCGCTGCGGCTATAGCCGTGGCTGCACTGGTCATCATTCCCAGCCCCGCTGCGCCAGAATTTGTCGCTACCTTGCAAGGCGAAGGCCAACCGCTTGTTGTCGCCGCCAGCTACGCCGATGGCGTTGTAACACTTGTTCGATCCGCTGGCCCCGAAGCCGAGGCTGGCCGTGTCTACGAACTTTGGCTGATTGACGGCGACAAGGCACCTGTCTCGCTGGGCTTGATCGACGCCGCATCTGTTGAACGCCCCGTAGCAAATATGCCCGAAGGGGCCATACTTGCAATCAGCCTTGAACCTGCTGGCGGGTCTACCACAGGCGCACCCACGGGGCCGGTGTTGATCACCGGTGTCGTCGCGGCAATCTGAAATAAGTTTGAAGTTTTTTTCGGCAAACTGAAACTCATCCGCCGCCGCCAACGTTGATTGAGGGTGAGGCAGGGAAAACCCCCGCCCGTCAATCAGGAGAGACCCAAATGACCGCAACATTCCGCTTTGCAACTCTGACCGCTGCTGTCGCTTTATTTGCTGGCGCCGCCTTTGCCGAAAACCCGAAGGTCGGTGGCGCTGCGATGTTCGAGGACAAGAACATTGTCGAAAACGCAGTTAATTCTGCCGATCACACCACTTTGGTGGCAGCAGTGACAGCGGCTGGCCTTGTTGAAACGCTGCAGGGTGCAGGCCCGTTCACCGTGTTCGCGCCAACCAACGAAGCCTTTGCCAAACTGCCAGCCGGGACGGTTGAGACGCTTCTATTGCCAGAAAACAAGGACATGCTCACCAAGATCCTGACCTGCCATGTTGTCGGCAAGGCCGTGTTGGCCGAAGCATTGCAAGGCATGATCGCAGACGATGGCGGCAAGCACCCTGTGCCAACTTTGGGTGGCTGCACCCTGTCGGCGTCTTATGAGGACGGCAAGATGATGCTGACCGACGAGATGGGCAACGCCGCAAACGTGACCATCGCAGATGTTATCCAGTCGAATGGCGTGATCCATGTGATCGACACCGTGATGCTGCCAAAGTCCTGACATCAGCCGGTTACGGGTTCGGGGATGTCACACCCCGGGCCCGCAGCCCTGACGCCTCTGATCTGGCGGCCAAGTCCCCCTTGTCAGATCGGGGTGGGCCTTCGCTTCGGCGAGGGCCCTGTGCATTCGGTGGATCGGACTTGACGGGTGATACCGGTTGGCTTACCTCACGCCCAACGCGGGTGTAGCTCAATGGCAGAGCAGAAGCTTCCCAAGCTTACGACGAGGGTTCGATTCCCTTCACCCGCTCCAAATCTCCGTCCACCGCAGTCCGCAGATGTCCAGAAAGCCCATGTTTTCTGATGATATTTTGTGGTATTGATGTCCGTACCGATACGGTGGCATCCCGCGTGATCCGGCAAAATTGAGGGTATATTTGGGGCTATGTGAGCTACCCCCCGAAAATCGGACAGTGACGGAAGCTACGATCTGACGTCTGCTGGTCTCCAAGCACGAGGAGAACAGAACATGTCGAAACGCAGGAACCACGATGCGGCTTTCAAGGCCCGTGTTGCACTGGAGGCGCTGAAGGGCGAGCGCACGGTGTCGGAGCTGGCGGCCGCTTATGAGGTTCATCCGACCATGATCCATCAGTGGAGCGAGCCATAGTCCGCCATTGATCCGAGGACAATGGCGAGCGCGCTGCTGGAAGGTGCCGCGGGCATCTTCGAGCGTGGCGGTCAGGCGGCGGCCACGGCCGAGATCGCCGAGGACACGGTCCGTGACCTGCATGCCAAGATCGGAGACTGAGCCATTGAGGCGCCATTGGTTCGAGCCCGATGGCGAAGGCCGTCGCCAACGATTTTTTGGCAAGAAAGCTCAGGCCCTGGATCGGGAAGTGAGGCGGGGCATGGTCGAACGAACCAATCCCAAGCTGTCGGTCGGGGCGCAGTGCCAGTTGCTCTCGATCTCGCGGTCGTCGTTTTACTACGCGCCACAGGGTGAGACGGCGATGAACCTTGACCTCATGTTGCTGGTCGACAAGCAGTTCCTGGACACGCCGTTCTATGGTGTCCGGCAAATGACGTGGCACCTGCAGAACGAGGGTCATGCCGTGAACGAAAAGCGCATCCGGCGGCTGATGCGCCTTATGCGCTTGATGCCGATCTACCAGAAACCCAATACCAGCAAGCCTGCGAAAGGGCATAAGACCTACCCCTATCTGCTGGGCGGGCTGCGGATCGATCGGCCCAACCAAGTGTGGTGCGCGGACATCACCTACCTGCCGATGCGGAAAGGCTTTCTTTATCTGGTCGCCATCATGGATTGGTTCACGCGCAAGGTGCTGGCCTTGCGCATATCGAACACGCTGGAGGCCGAGTTCTGCCTTGAGGCGCTGAACGAGGCGATCCACAAGTTCGGCCCGCCCGAGATCATGAACACGGATCAGGGATCGCAGTTCACGTCCTTCGACTGGACCGACCGGTTGAAACGGGCAAAGACCAAGATCTCGATGGATGGCAAAGCCCGGTATCTGGACAACCCTCGGGCATTCCTTCGGACCAGTGGCAGGAATGCCCTCGACATGTCACGCCTATGGCGGTCCCTGAAATATGAATGCGTCTATCTGCACGCCTGGGAAACCGGCTCACAAGCAAAGGCTGGC
>JANNSG010000053.1:0-3511 GCA_031402355.1 Pseudorhodobacter sp.
GCCAGCCTTTGCTTGTGAGCCGGTTTCCCAGGCGTGCAGATAGACGCATTCATATTTCAGGGACCGCCATAGGCGTGACATGTCGAGGGCATTCCTGCCACTGGTCCGAAGGAATGCCCGAGGGTTGTCCAGATACCGGGCCTTGCCGTCCATCGAGATCTTGGTCATTACCCGCTTCAGCCGGTCGGTCCAGTCGAAGGACGTGAACTGCGACCCTTGGTCGGTATTCATGATCTCGGGCGGGCCAAACTTGTGGATCGCCTCGTTCAGCGCCTCGATGCAGAACTCTGCCTCCAGCGTGTTCGATACTCGCCAGGTCAGAACCTTGCGGGTGAACCAGTCCATGATGGCCACGAGATAGAGGAAGCCCCGCCGCATCGGCAGGTAGGTGATGTCTGCGCACCACACCTGGTTGGGCTTGTCGATCCGCAGCCCGCCCAGCAGATAGGGGTAGGTCTTGTGCCCCTTCGCTGGTTTGCTGGTATTGGGTTTCTGGTAGATCGGCATCAATCGCATGACGCGCATCAGCCGACGAATGCGTTTTTCATTCACGGCATGGCCCTCGTTCTGCAGGTGCCAGGTCATCTGGCGGACGCCGTAGAACGGGGTGTCCAGAAACTGCTTGTCGATCAGCAGCATCAGGTCGAGGTTCATCCCTGTCTCGCCCTGCGGCGCGTAATAGAATGACGACCGCGAGATCGAGAGCAGGCGGCACTGCACCCCGACTGACAATTTGGGATGGTCTCGTTCGATCATGCCCCGCCTCATTTCCCGGTCCAAGGCTTGAGCTTTCTTGCCAAAAAATCGTTGGCGACGGCCTTCGCCATCGGGCTCGAACCAATGGCGCCTCAATGGCTCAGTCTCCGATCTTTGCATGCAAATCACGGACCGTTTCCTCGGCAATCTCGGCTTTGTCCGCAGCCTGACCGCCACGCTCGAAAATGCCCGCGGCACCTTCCAGCAGCGCCTTCTTCCACTGATGGATCATCGTCGGATGCACCTCGTAAGTGGCCGCCAGCTCCGAAACAGTCCGCTCCCCTTTCAGGGCCTCCAGCGCAACGCGGGCCTTGAAGGCCGCGTCATGGTTCCTGCGTTTCGACATGTTCTGATCTCCTCGTCTTGGGGATCAGCAAACTTCAGATCGTAGCTTCCGTCACTGTCCGATTTTCGGGGGGTAGCTCACCCGCCCTCATATGCGTGCAGCGGGATGCGCGCGCAGAGTTTCTTGAAGGCATCGATATTCGCGACCCTGAATGGGAGGATTGGCTAAGAAATCAACGCCTTCGCGATGCCAGCGATGATGGCGAAGACCCTCGCAGTTTGACGCAAACTTTGCAAAGGCCGGTGCGAACTGAAGACGCGGTCGTCAAGAACCCCTTTGCGTTGTCCATCACGGTGGATCGTGGGTCCGGCAATGACGGGTTGTTTCTTGGCGGTGTTCTTGCCGATACCCTTGCACGCAATATGTCTGACGCAACCGGTGTCGAGGTTCGGCTTTGCCAGGAAACCGACGCCGGAATGACCTTGAATGTTTCCCATCGTCAGATGCAAACAAACGGCGGCATCCAGCTTTCGTTGCGGCACGGCAGGACGGGCAAGCATATCTGGTCCTCCGGGCGCATGTTTGCGGGCAAAACATCTCCATGCCTCGACAATCACGAAATAGTCTCTTTGCAGATAGAGGCGCAGGAGGCGGCAATTTCTGGTCATCTTTCCCAGCTTCCCCAGTTCCTCACAAAGCCCGATGACATTGTTCAGACCCAGTTGGCCGCGCGAAAAATATTCACCTATGATGCGCAACAACTGCGCGAAGCAGAAAAAATGCTTGACGATATCTGCCATTCGGCAGTGTCCGCCATCGCAATAGGTTGGCTCTTGATAGCAAACCGGGTGATGCTGTTTGAGCGTGTGGTTACCGCAACCCCGGATCGGCTGGAATCCCTTGAAATGCGTTGCGTTCAGGCTCTTGAACTTGCTCCAACGAACGCGTTCGTTCTGGCGGCAATCTCGGGTATGTACTTGCGCTTTCTTGATCGCCAGAGCCAAGCAATCGCTTTGGCCCAGCGCGCGGTTCGCCTGAACCCGACCAGTCCATTTGCATTGGATGCCCTTGCCAGTGCCATGTATGTCTGCGGCCGCAATGAAGAAGGTTACAGGCTTTCACGCAGGGTTCGCAACTTGACGATCAATACCCAGAATGCACATTTTTTTGAGATGAGCCTTTGTGTGGCTGCAATTCTGACCGGGCGGAACGACGAAGCCCTCAAAATGGCAAATTCGGCAGTAGCGCAAGCGCCCAAGTTCCGCGCGGCATGGCGTTATGCGATTGCTCTGAATGCAAACGCAAGGAATTTCAAAGGTGCCGCCCAAGCCAGCCGAAGGCTCGCATCCATTGAACCGGGTTTTACCATTGATCAATATATTAACGACCCCAAATACCCGATTTGGGCGCTGCGCAGCGCATCCATTCCGCTGGCAGGACTTCAAGAGATACTGACCTGAGCCGCGGATTGCCCTTCAGACTTATGTCAGGACGGTTGCAATAGTGGAAAACGTAGTGGCGTAGCGTTCGCTTTTTTGACGGGCATGGATGTGCCAACACCTGTAGAATGTCGATAATTCTGTTCTGGCTGGTTATCTGATGATCAGCTCGTATTCATCCGACCAATGGAAGGATCCTCAGGCGGTGCCCTGAAAGGGTCTTAGCGGGCGAAAAGTTACGCACCGCCCGCCGAAGTGTTCGGCAAGAATGCCGTATGATCGACTACGAACGTGCGCTGGCAATAAATCGAAACTGGCCTGACACAACGGCATGCCCGACCCGTTTTCCTATCTAGTGGATCCAATCCCACTAAATAGATAAACGGCCTGCATCACGGCTCAAACCAGCCGTCCGCGAAATCCACCGGCCTGAAGCAACCCAAGCGCCGAAGACTGTGTCGTCAGTCCGGAGCCGTTCGCGATGTCAGATTGCACAAGAAACCGACGGATGAGACTTTCCACCTTTGTCGGATCCGAAAACTGGCGTACCGAATCCGATCCAAACCGCTTGTCCAATCGATCTTTCATAGTGGTAAGCTGCTGATCAAGATCGATGGACCCAAAACTCTGCGGCAAACCCAAGGCCCGTTCGAACACCCGACGCAGGGGTAGGTTGCCAAGAACGGTGAACCATAGCGTGTCTTCGCTGCCGGATCTGCGCGCAAGGGCTGGCAATTCACGTTCGGCGTTCAGCGCGATCCGGTAGTCGCTGTTCTGCTCTCCGACGGCAGATTCAAATTTCCGTTCCTTGTACAGTGCCAAGGTCTTGTCGGCAAAGTCTGACAGCTTGTTGCGCGGTGTCGAAAAATCGCCAAATCCAAATGCAGCCGAAAGTTTTTCATACTGTTTGTTGGCCAGTCTGTTGGCCAATGCGTCATTGGTCAGGGTGCCGTCCGCCAGCACCTTCTTGATGAAATACTTGTTGTTGATGTCGCTTTCCAGACCGTATGCGCCAAGCGCCACTTGCAGC
>JANNSG010000054.1:0-15806 GCA_031402355.1 Pseudorhodobacter sp.
GTGCTCAACCTCGGCGTGCCGCACTCGGCGCGCTGGCAACTGCTGTGCCTTGTTGCGGCGGGATCGGCATTATTGACCCATGTCAGCTTTACGATGCTGCCTGCGGGGGCAGAAAAGGACATGCTTGCACCCGCCATGGCGATGCCGCTGGTCACAGCAGTGCTGCAGGTCGGTTTCCTGTTTCTGGTGGTGGTCTGCATTGATCGGATTGGCCGTTGGCAGGGTGGCCACGGCACTTTCGCCGATGCGCTCTTGCTTGTCGGCTGGTTGCAGATAGTTCTGCTTTTCCTGCAGTTTGCCCAGGTTCTGACGTTCCTGACCCTGCCCATACTGGCCGAGGCGCTGGGGGTGATTGGCATCGTGCTGGCGTTCTGGCTTTTGACGCAGTTCATTGTCGAATTGCATGGTTTCAAGTCAGCCTGGCGGGTGTTCTTTGCAATTCTTGCGGTGATATTTGGCCTGGCAATTCTATTGTCGATCGGTTGGTCAACTCTAATCGGGGCAGGGGTCTAGCCGATGTATGACATCACCCAGATCCGCAATTCGTTTCCGATCCTGTCGCGGCAGGTAAACGGCAAACCGTTGATCTATCTTGATAACGGTGCCTCGGCACAAAAACCGCAGGTAGTGATAGATGCGGTAAACCAGGCCTATTCCCACGAATATGCCAATGTTCACCGTGGCTTGCACTACCTTTCGAACCTAGCGACTGACAAGTACGAAGCCGCTCGCCACACGATTGCGCGCTTTTTGAATGCCCCGTCAGAGCAGACCATCGTGTTTACCACCGGCACGACCGAAGCGATTAATTTGGTCTCTTACGCCTGGGCCGCACCCCGGTTCCAGGCCGGAGACGAGATCGTGCTGTCCATCATGGAGCATCATGCAAATATCGTGCCCTGGCATTTTCTGCGTGAACGGATGGGGCTGGTCCTGAAATGGGTCGATGTCGATGCAAATGGCGATCTGGATCCGCAAGCGGTGCTGGATGCCATTGGTCCCACAACCCGGCTTGTCGCCGTGACCCACATGTCAAACGTGTTGGGAACGGTGGTCGACGTGGCCGCGATCTGCCACGGTGCCCGCGCCAAGGGGGTGCCGGTACTGGTCGATGGAAGCCAGGCGGCAGTTCATCTGCCCGTAAATGTCACCGAATTGGGTTGCGATTTCTATGCGATAACGGGACATAAGCTATATGGGCCAAGTGGTTCCGGTGCGATCTTCATTCACCCAGACCGAATGGCCGAGATGCGCCCCTTCCTGGGCGGGGGCGACATGATCCGCGAGGTTTCACGACATTCTGTGATCTATAACGACCCGCCGATGAAGTTTGAGGCAGGCACGCCGGGCATCGTGCAGCAAATTGGCCTCGGCGTTGCGCTGGACTACATGATGGGGCTGGGGATGGACAAGATCGCGGCCCACGAACGCTCGATCCGCGATTATGCCCGTGACAGACTGGCAGGGCTGAACTGGGTACAGGTTCAGGGGCATTCGGCCACCAAAGGTGCTATTTTTTCGTTTACGCTGGATGGTGCTGCCCATGCGCATGACATATCCACCGTATTGGACAAGCGCGGTATTGCGGTGCGCGCGGGCACGCATTGCGCCATGCCCTTGATGGACCATCTTGGCGTCGGGGCAACTTGCCGGGCGTCGTTTGGCCTTTATAACACCTGCGATGAGGTCGATAGCCTGATTTCCGCTCTGGAACTGTGCCACGATCTGTTCAACTGATTCTGGTTGCAGTGCTGCAGCCTTTGACTTATCTCAGCGCCAAGGCACCCATAGCTCAGCTGGATAGAGCGCTGCCCTCCGAAGGCAGAGGTCACAAGTTCGAATCTTGTTGGGTGCACCAAACTCGTTCATTGACAGGTAAAAGCCCGCGGGCAGGGTGTGCCGGCGGGCCTTGATTTCCTGTACCACGGTAAAATCGCATCGCCGATTTTAGGCATCATGGCAAAATTGGGGTCGCTCCGCTCGGATTTTGTGCCTCTGGCGTTAACACTTGTGTCAACAAAGTGCCGCCGGTTTAATCGGGTGTTCTGCCCTGTTAAAAGGCCAAACACCCAATTGGTTGGCATCAGCGGGCGCGGGTGGATTTGAAGAGTGCAGCACTTCCACCAGAGGCGTTGGCCCAGTTGGATTCCGCTATCATACGGAAAGTGTTGCCAGATTTACGTTGTACCAGGCCTGCCAGTGCGACGTGGCGGCCTTCGCGTGCTTTGTTCAAAAGATTGTCCATGGTGGTTGTTCCCTTTGTTTGATTGAGGTTTTTTTAGGGTACCATTTACTTACCCTTGCAACTTACGGTTGCATACGGGGCGCGATCATGTCAAATCTTGGGTATTTTTAAGGCTCAGACCATTTTAGAGGTATTTCCACGGCCTCTATCTGACGATTGCGTGTTTTAATTAGGGCGCTCGGAAACAATCCTTCCAATTAATGCTTAATATCAGCAACAATCACGGAACCGGGAGCAGAGAATCAGCAAGCGACAGGTCTACTGGCCGGTTGATACCGAGAGAACGGTTAAGAAATGATTTCGGGCACGATCGTTCGATCGCCATTGCCAGCCAAGGGTTGCGACAGGAATTGCCTGACGAGCAACATGAGGATTGGCCATGTTCAGTTCAGGATGCGTAGGGCGGTCCATGCTCTGGTTCTGGGATGACAAGATCATCGGCAGGGAAGTGGTATTGCCAATTGCCTTGCTGCAATTGAAGGTGGCAGCAGCATTTATCGCATAATCAATATTATGTAATATCAATAGCGCGCCTGATGGTCAACATCGGCGCGCCGGTCTTGGACGGTTCAATCTGTAACTCTGACCGGCCCCATAGACACTTTCAGCTTTGCACTCGCATAGCTTTTGTCCCAGGCAGTCTTTGTAACAGAACAACGCGCGACACCCCCTCTTGCTTCTTCGGCATTGGGATAGCGTTTGAACAGTCTCGAATTCACTTGCAATGTCCTACCGCCGACTGCGTATTTGATCTTGTCAGTGAACTTGGCTTCAATCACCTTGGTTGTGTTGGAAACTGTCTTTTCAAACCAGACGAGGCCGCAAACAGCGACTTTGCCGCCAATTTCGCGCAGCCCGGCCACCACCACAACCGTGCCAGTAGAAGTCACGCTATAGCTGACCCCTTCAAAATCATTGGCTGGCTTGACTTCCGGAACACCCGCATTTCCCGCGCTTGAGCTTAATATCACTGATACCGCAATTGCAGCGGCCAAACCCAAGTGTTTCATGGAACGCCTTTTCGTAAATTACTATACCGAAGCATATTGACTGAGGTGAAGTTCGTGTAAAGGCCTTTCCCAAATTGAAGTAGCAATCTTCTTTACAATGCCCTGATTGTTGCAACGACCGAAACATCACTTTACATGTCGTCGGCAACCGATATCAGTTTGACGAAAGCGCAAAATGCCCCCGTGCAAGCCCCTGTTGATAGCTCCGTCGATTCTGTCGGCTGATTTTGCAAATTTCGGCGCTGAATGCCGCGCAGTCGAAGATCAGGGCGCAGACTGGGTACATGTCGATGTGATGGACGGGCATTTTGTACCCAATATCACCTTCGGCCCTGCTACCTGTGCCGCCATTCGCCCGCATATTCGTGGACTCATGGATTTGCATCTGATGATCGCGCCTGTCGATCCCTACATTGCTGCATTCGCTGCTGCCGGTGCGGATATCATCACCGCCCATATCGAAGCCGGTCCGCATATTCACAGAACTCTGCAAGCCATTCGTAATACAGGGAAAAAGGCTGGCTTGGCGCTTAACCCCGGCACCGGGATTGAGGCCGTTGCGCAGCTTCTGGATATGGTGGATCTGATCTGTGTCATGACGGTCAATCCCGGTTTTGGCGGACAAAGCTTCATCCACGGCCAAATCGACAAGATCCGGGCTCTGCGTCGGATGGTTGGCGACCGGCCGATCCATATCCAGATCGACGGCGGTGTAACGCCGGAGACCGCGCCTTTGGTGGTCGCCGCTGGTGCCGATGTGCTGGTCGCAGGCTCAGCCGTGTTCAAAGGCGGGTCCGTCTCCGATCCGGCGCCATACGGGGCCAACATCCGCGCCATTCGGGCGGCCGCCGCAAAGCCCTGACAGGCCCCCTGCCCTCGCAACGATTGACTCGCCGAAAAAATCCATCGCGGCACGCCACAGCCAAAGGTCAGCGTCATTGGTACGTCAATCGTATCTTCTCGACCCGCAGGTTGATTCGGGTAATATGGACAGAAGGGATGCGGCGCTAAGGCCGGGCGGTTTGTGCAGAATTTGCTGGGCACGATTGCCGGTTTGAATTTATTTTGAAAGGAATGCTGGTGTGTCGGGTGTTCTGACGCTTCTTGGGCGTATTGCGGCTGCGGCTACGGTCGAAGAGATTTGGGACCTTTCGGTTTCGCATCTTGCCCCGATGGGTTTCGGGCGGCTGAATTACGGCTTCACCCGGTTTCGCCATGATCGGTCGATCGGCGACCCGGATGATGTTCTGTTTCTGACAACCGGAAGTGCAGATTATGCGCAGCGCTATTTTCGAGGCGGCTTATATGCCCGGACCCCGGTTTATCGTTGGGTGACCAGGAATGTGGGCTGTTGCACCTGGCGTTGGGTGCAAGAGGCGTATGAGTCCGGCAATCTTCCCGCCGACGAAATGGCCGCGGTCAAGGTGAACCAGTCGCTTGGGGTCGTGGCCGGCCTGTCGATCAGTTTTCCTGAAACCTCGTCGCGTTCCAAAGGGGCACTTGGCATGATCGCCGACGCGGGCCTTGGCCATGACGATGTGGATGCCATCTGGGCCGCCCGCAGTGAAGAGATCATGGCTGTCGCCAACATGATGCATCTGAAAATTTCGCAATTGCCGATGCCGACACGGCGGCGTCCGTTGACGGGCCGTCAACGTGAGGCGCTGGAATGGGTGGCTGATGGCAAGACCGCGCAGGATATCGCGTTTCTTATGGGCGTATCCCCGGCGATGATCGAAAAGCATCTGCGTCTTGCCCGTGATGCGCTGGATGTTGAAACCACAGCCCAGGCTGTGGCTAAGGGTGCCATGCTGAACATGATTTTCCAAGGCGGCGTGCGCGTCGCCGCCACACCGATTCTGGCGCAGGTATCAAGGTAAGGATTCCCTGACTTACGTTAGGTCACATAGCGATGCAGATTGATTTTGTTCCGTGAGTGGTGGCGTTTTTGCCAAGGAACAGCAGGCCGGGTGGTTTCGCAATTTCGAAATTGTCCCGCCTGCACCTTCGGCGCCGGTCAGCTCCCTGCCGGTATCGTCTGCGACCTGGCTTAAGGTTTATTATGCCTGATGCCGCAACTGTTTTGCCCGCCGCCCCATCCCCAACGGCAAACTGCGGGCAAATTAAAAACGGTGCAGCCCTGGGGGCTGCACCGTTCATATCATCCCAAATCTGGCGAGATCAGGCCTTGGTGTGCATCTTCGCCACTTCGGCCGCGAAATCTTCTTTTTCTTTCTCGATGCCTTCGCCAACCGCCATGCGCACAAAGCCCACAACCGTAACACCCGCCGCCGCCGCCGCATCGGCCACGGTGATATCGGGGTTCATGACGAAAGCCTGCCCCATCAGCGTGTTTTCCGACAAGAACCGCTTCATTCGCCCCGGAATGATGTTGTTCTGCACAACTGCATCGGGTTTTGGCTTGGTCGATGCCGCGTTTTCTTCCATCGCTTTTTGCGTCTGCACGGTCAATTCACGCGCCAGAACCGCCGGATCAAGATCGGCTTCGGACAGCGCAAGCGGATTGGTCGCCGCTACATGCATCGCAATCTGCTTGGCAATCCCGTTATCAGTGCCGTTCACCGCCACCAAAACACCGATCTTGCCCATGCCATCGGCCGCCGCGTTATGCACATAGGATGCGACGAAATCACCAGAAACCGACGCCATCCGGCGCAGCGACATGTTTTCGCCAATCCGCGCCACCGCTTCGGTCAACGTCAGCTCAACCGTCTTGCCGCCCAAATCCGCCGCCCGAAGCGCCTCGGTATCCGCCGCACCTAGTGCAACCTTGGTAAAACTGGCAACAAGCGCCTGAAATTCCGCATTCTTCGCCACAAAGTCAGTCTCGGAATTCACCTCAACCGTAACACCGCGCCCGCCAGAAACCGCAACCCCAACAAGCCCCTCAGCCGCCACCCGGTCCGCCTTCTTCGCGGCCTTGGCCAAGCCTTTGGTGCGCAGCCAATCTACCGCCGCTTCCATATCGCCATCGGTTTCCACCAGGGCTTTCTTCGCATCCATCATGCCTGCGCCAGTAGATTCGCGCAGTTCTTTCACCATCTGAGCGGTGACGGCCATAGCGGCTCTCCTCAATATAAAACGGGAATATCCCGGCAGGGCCTAACCCCGCCGGGTAACAGTCTCACGAAGCCCGATCTCAAGCCTCAGCGACAGCTTCTTCAACAGGCGCGTCTTCCAACGCCCCCAGATCAACGCCAGCAGCGCCCATCTGTGCCGACATGCCGTCCAGTGCCGCGCGCGAAATCAGATCACAGTACAGCGCAATCGCGCGTGCCGCATCGTCATTGCCGGGGATCACGTGATCCACACCCTTGGGCGAGCAGTTCGTGTCCACAATCCCGATCACCGGAATGCCCAGCTTCTGTGCTTCCAGGATCGCCAGGCTTTCCTTGCCCACATCGATCACAAACAGCAGGTCAGGACGCGCACCCATTTCACGGATACCGCCAAGCGACGCCTGAAGCTTGCCCTGCTCACGTTCAATGTTCAGACGTTCTTTCTTGGTCAGGCCCTCGGCGCCATGCGCCATCTGCTCATCAACTTGCTTCAGACGCTGGATCGACTTTGAAACGGTCTGCCAGTTGGTCAGCGTGCCGCCCAGCCAGCGGTGGTTCATGTAATACTGCGCGCATTTTTCCGCAGCTTCCGCCACCGGCTTTTGCGCCTGCCGCTTGGTGCCAACGAACAAAATCCGCCCGCCCTTGGCAACCGTATCGCGCACCAATTTCAGCGCCGCGTCCAACAATGGCACGGTCTGCGTCAAATCGAGAATGTGGATGCCGTTGCGATCCCCATAGATGTATTCGCCCATCTTGGGGTTCCACCGCGCGGTCTGGTGGCCGTAGTGAACGCCAGCTTCCAACAGCTGACGCATGGAAAACTCTGGAAGAGCCATGGTCGTATCCTTTCCGGTTTGGGTCCTCGGCAAGGCCGTCTTATCCCGTGCTGGGACAACCGGCGGACATCACGGGATTTCTCCCCGCTTTGCCCAAGCCTCACCTGTGAAGTGCGGCGCATATAGGGGAAAGGTGGGGGGGATGCAAGGGGTGGCCACGGCAACGTGGTCTCCTCAACCAAAAAAAACTATGACTTGAATACGTTTCTGCTGTGCTCGAACCATCAAACAAAACTCCGAGTGGCTCACAATATCATGAAGATAGCTGGGTGAAAATAATTTTACATTTAGAATCATATGGCTAGGTGGAATTGCAGACAGACGAACTGCATGAATCGTCTAAATAGACAACAAAACTTGACAGCTTGGCTCCTCTTCAATGATACTAAACTACGTAGCTTTGAAGAGAAAATAAACAAATTAGTGTGTTAGATGAGTGAATCCAAAATGACACCATGGGTAATTGACGCAAAAGACTTAGATTTAGCCGTGCTTTCTGGCTTTAGAAAGTCTTTATTTCACACCAATGCGACGGTGGATCGCTTTCTCGGTCTGACAAATGGAAGTGTCATTTTAGTCTCTGGCCCAAAAGGCTTTGGAAAAACACTTTTGCTCAAATTGAAGAAAGACTCGCTACGCCGGAAAGGTGGTTTTCACTTAATCCCTGTAGATCAAATGGTGGATCGCCCAATAGGTACTCCAACCATATTTTCACTTAAAGACAGCATCGATTTCCTGCAGGATGAGCAGTATTGGAGAAATGTCTGGCTTATTTCTCTTACCTCAACTTTCATTAAGCATGACAAAGGTGTCAATATTGCTTCACTGATTGGAAACTTGACATCACCTTCGCTACAATCGATGATGAATCGTGAAAAACTCACAAGTGCATGCGATATGTTCGATCAAATCCTAGCGATGCCGCGAAAAGACTATATATATGCCTATAACGATCTGAGAACTTATTTTATTCCAGCCTTTAGGGCAATTCGCTCACCGATGGCAATTTTTATTGATAATATTGATGAATATTTTGAGCAAGCGATTGCTTTCAGGGACAATGCGACGCTAACTAGGAACGTTGCGCATTCCTTTTGGATCAATGCTCAACTCGGCTTAGCAAATGCTGCAAGAGAATTGAACGCACTGAACAATCATATAAAGATTTTCGCTACTATTCGACAGGAAGTATTTCAAACCACTCGAAAAATTGACCCGTTGGCGATGCAACTGCGCGCATCAACGATAGAATTGTCATATGAACACGACGACTTAGTGGAGATAATTCGAAAGAATATCGGCGTTGAAGTAAAAGAAAACCTCGTTGAACCAAGTGCTCCAGATGAAATCGAAAGATTTATTGGCAAATCGAACTTAACGATTGAGCATCGATATACTAATGAAGATGAGTCATTTGAGGATTTTCTGATCCGTCATACTCTGATGAGACCAAGGGATATTGCCGCACTCGGCGGCAAGATTTCTGAAATTCCACCTTCCAGAAGATCGGTTTCGAAGATACGAGATACAATTAATAGTGAGTCAGCAATTGTCGCAGAGATGTATTTAGCTGAGTCTCGACCACACGTCGCCGACTTTAGCATAGAGGTATTGTTTCCGCTACTGCAGACAAACGTAATAAATCGAGACGAACTAGAATCGATTAGCGATCAATATGATACTGCTATGGCAAGGTTAAGCTTAGTAGATAAAAAGGAACTGCATGTATTTTGTGATTTGTTTAGGCTTGGATTGTTAGGAGTGGTTCAAGATAATAAAAAGACCGAGATGAAAACTCAATTTTTTGTCCGCTTGGGCGAAACCGCGTTAGACCCGAAGCGATGCTTGCCGCACAGTGATATATATCTGATTCACCCAATAATGTATGATTTTATTGGAAAGTTCAATGCAAAATTCATTAATTCAATAAATTCACTTAATATTGTCGGGAAAGGTCGGCCGTGGCGTGAGATAACGGATGTTTACTTTGTTATAAAAGCCGATGTTGTGAAGTACTCTGAAATCATGGCTGACCCAGATCTGGCTGACACTTTTCCAAAGGAATTTTCCAAAATCGTTGCTTCAGAAGGTGGCTCTCTGTTCCAATGCGAAGTGAGTTCTGGAGATTCAATTACAATAATCGACAGAAACTGGAAAAATGCGTCTCGAGCGTTTCATAGAATTGACGCAAAGCTTCAAAAAAGTATTTTTAAACGTCGACTGAGAGGGGGGGGGGACTCTGGTATTATTCGTTTTGACTCCAACGAAAGTGGGAAACCAGATAAATTCCGTGGTGGCGCGCTTCGTACTGCCGCGCGAATAGAACCAGTGAGCAATCCTGGCCAACTTGTTGTGACAAGTCGCTACAAGGAGTTTGCACAAACCTTTGGCCCTGCAGATTTTCGCGAGTTAGAGGCCGGTGAACTACCTAAAGCTCGCGCTTTGGGTGGCCAATTTGATTTAGCAAAAAGTGATTCTGAGCCAAGCATAATCGAGCGTCTATTTGTTTTTCGCAGCAAATGAAAGTTAGTGAGTTAAAGCGCGCTTAATTGTATACTTATGTTATCACATTCATATGGCATTTCTTATGTTCTGCCTTTGCGGCTCTTTCATTGCTTACTTCACTGCAGTCACTTGTGCTGCAAACTTCGCGATAGAACCACAACCCACATTCTACTCTCCCTAACAACCCCTTAACACCGCCCACAAACCTCCACAATATCAACCCCTTACGCCCCATAACACACGTGTTACCCCCTCTGTAACACACCCCAATCAATGAGGGTGATGCAAACAACTCCGCCCGATCGCCGCGACGTGCCGCAAATCCGTGCCGCAGCAGCCGCCGACCACCCGCAGGCCCGGCAAAACATGCAGCAGATGATGATACTCCCGCGCCAGTTCCGCCGGGTTGCCTGCATCCAACTCCGCCGCCTCGTCCAGTTCCGCATGCGAAAGCCGAGACGCATTCGCCCGCACCGACCCGATCCGCCCCACCCAATCCCCGGTCAGGATGTGCCGGAAATGATCCGGATGCGCGCAGTTGATGCCGTACCAAATGGGCACCCCCTCTGTCGCGTCATCGGTCTGGGAAATCGCCTCCTCCAGCGTCATCCCCGATATCAACCGCCCATCCGTTTCCACCGTGAAAGACAGCGCCACCGGCACCCCCACCGCCCGTGCTGCCTTTGCAATCCCAATCGCCTCCCCCGTCGAGGATATCGTCATCGCAGACACCATATCCACGCCAGCCGCAGCCAAAACCTCCACCTGCCGCTGATGGTAGTCCTGCGCCGCGTCCGCCGACAAAACCTGATCCGGCGCGTAGGCGTCGCCATGCGGCCCGATCACACCGTTGATCAAGATGTGCTGCCCCTGTTGCCGTGCCGCGCGAAGGGCTTGCACGAACGCCACCGCCTCGCGGTTGATCTGATCAATCCGGTCCGCTTCCAGGCCCATTATCAGTCCCCAGCCCGCACTGGCCCGCCAGGTCGCGGTATCCAGAACAAAACCTGCCTCCTGTCGCGCCGCCTCATCGAGAAACTCGGTATAGTATTTCGTCAATGCCGCCCTGCCGTCATCACTGTCCAGCAGGGTGAAGGACGCGAACTGCGGTAAATCAAGACCTTCCAGAAACACCATCACGGTTTCAAGGCCGCCATCGGTCAATAGTATTTCGTTGCCAATTCGAGTGATTAGATTTCGAGTCTTACTGTGCATCGCGCTGCCTCCCATGGATGGTGGACTTCAGTTCCGAAGGTGTGAGCTAAGGCTTGGCACTGACGCGGATCAGACTTGGGCTTTGGATCAGCGCCGACATGTCTCGCAAACTACGCCTCCATGCTACCTCATGCGGCGTTTCCCGTGAATATGAATTCGGACTGCCTTCATATTTGCCAACTTCCGACCTGATTGCACATGTCTGACAAGGAAGCTCTGGCCTTTCACCCATTGCTGAGGTATCGCCGCGCCAAAGCTGACAAATGAAAGAGACCCTCCCGATGGAACTTCGCAATATCGCGATCATCGCGCACGTTGACCATGGCAAGACAACCCTTGTCGATGAACTGCTAAAGCAGTCCGGTGCCTTCCGCGACAATCAGGCCGTGGCCGAACGGGCGATGGACAGCAACGATATTGAACGCGAACGCGGGATCACGATTCTGGCCAAGTGTACCTCGCTGGAATGGGACGGGCGGCGTATCAACATCGTCGATACCCCCGGCCACGCCGATTTCGGTGGCGAGGTGGAACGCATCCTTAGCATGGTTGACGGCGTGGTTTTGTTGGTGGATGCCGCCGAAGGGCCGATGCCACAGACCAAATTTGTGACATCGAAGGCCTTGGCTTTAGGCCTGCGCCCGATCGTCGTGCTGAACAAGGTCGACAAGCCTGATGCGGAGCCCGACCGCGCGCTGAACGAAGTGTTTGATCTGTTTGCCAACCTTGGCGCTGATGATCACCAGCTGGATTTTCCGGTGCTGTACGCGTCCGGCCGTGCAGGCTGGGCCGATGAGGCCCTCGACGGCCCGCGCAAAGACCTGTCGGCGCTGTATGATCTGGTGCTGAAACACGTGCCGCAGCCTGCCCAACTTGCCCGCCGGAACGAGCCGTTTCAGATGCTGGCAACCACCCTGTCCGCCGACCCGTTCATCGGTCGCATTCTGACCGGCCGCGTTGAATCCGGCACTGTAAAGGCTGGCGATACCATCAAGGCGCTTTCGCGCGATGGCGATAAGCTTGAACAATTCCGTGTCTCAAAAGTGTTGGCCTTCCGTGGCTTGAGCCAGGCCCCGATTGAAGTGGGCGAGTCTGGTGACATCATCACCCTTGCGGGCATGTCCAAGGCGACCGTGGCAGATACGCTGTGCGCGCTGGAACTGGAAACCGCCCTGCCCGCGCAACCGATTGATCCGCCGACGATCTCTGTGACCTTCGGCATTAACGATTCACCGCTTGCCGGCAAGGATGGCACCAAGGTGCAATCCCGTGTCATCCGCGAACGTCTGATGAAAGAAGCCGAGATCAACGTGGCCATCAAGGTCACCGATACCCCCGGCGGCGACGCATTCGAGGTTGCTGGGCGCGGCGAATTGCAGATGGGCGTGTTGATCGAAAACATGCGTCGTGAAGGGTTTGAGTTGTCAATCTCGCGCCCGCGCGTGCTGTTCCAGACCATTGATGGTGTGCGGCATGAGCCGATTGAAGAAGTTACCATCGACGTCGATGATGAATACACTGGCGCTGTGATTGAAAAGCTGACCGGGCCGCGCAAGGGCGATCTGGTGGAAATGAAGCCCGCTGGCGTGGGCAAAACCCGCATCATCGGCCACGTGCCATCGCGCGGTTTGATTGGCTATCATGGCCAGTTCATGACCGACACACGCGGCACTGGGGTTCTGAACCGCGTGTTCCACGAATGGGCACCCCACAAAGGCCCGATCGAGGGTCGTCGTGCGGGCGTTCTGATCTCGATGGAATCTGGTATTTCGGTGGCTTACGCCATGTGGAAGCTGGAAGACCGTGGTCACTTCTTCATTGGGGTGCAGGAACCGGTCTATACTGGCATGATCATTGGTGAACATAACCGCGACAATGATCTTGAGATTAACCCATTGAAGGGCAAACAGCTAACAAACGTGCGCGCGTCCGGCACCGACGAAGCCGTTCGCCTGACCACGCCGGTGAAGCTGTCACTGGAACAAGCGATTGCCTATATCGACGATGATGAATTGGTTGAGGTCACGCCAAAGGCGGTCCGGATGCGCAAGCGGTATCTTGACCCGCATGAGCGCAAACGTCAGTCGAAATCAGCCTAAAGAAAACGCCGCCCACAGGGGCGGCGTTTTTCATTCTGGGTCAGTCAGCGTGGGTCAGTCAGGTTTCAAACCTCTTCCACGACCACCAAATCGCGAACACTTGCCCCTTTCGCATGGGCAAGGGCGGCTTGATAGTCGGGCGAATGATAGCAAGCGACTGCTGCATCAAGACTGGGAAACCGTGCCACCACGTTGCGCGCACGGTCGTTGCCTTCCAACTGCACATAACGGCCACCACGGGCAAGGAAGACGCCGCCATGGGCCGCAATGGCGACCGTCGCCCCTGCGGCGTAACGGGTGTACGCCTCGTTGTCTGTTACATGTACATGGGCAATCCACAATGCTGTTGGCATGGCCTATCCCCCAATCACGGCTTCGGCGGCAGCAATTGCATCGTCTGCGCCTGCGATATCAACACCCCCCGCCTGCGCCATATCGGGGCGGCCACCGCCGCCCTTGCCGCCCAGAGCCTCGGCCGCCGCGCGGGCAAGATCGACGGCAGAAAACCTGGCTGTGAGATCTTTGGTGACGCCAGCCGCAACGGCAGGCTTTCCCCCGGTGTCGGCGATAAGCAGCACAGCCCCCGACCCAAGGCGCGCCTTCATGTCATCTATCAAACCCGGAAGATCCTTGCCCGAAACACCGGACACAACTTGAGCTATGAACCGTATACCGTTGATTTCTTTAACGTCCGGGCCGGAATTGGTGACCCCGCCCATGGCCAATTCGCGGCGCAATTGCGCAACTTCGTTGGTTAACTGACGCCGTTCATCCAACAATGCCTTGGCCCGGTCCGCCAGTTCGGCCGGCACCGTCTTCAGCACAGCAGCGACGTCGGCCATTTGTTTTGTCTGGGCGTTGATATGGGCCAGCGCACCAGTCCCGGTCAGCGCCTCGATCCGCCGTACGCCAGACGAAGACGCGGAATCGCCGAGCAGAACAAACAGGCCGATCTCACCAAGTCGCGCCACATGCGTGCCGCCGCACAGTTCCAGGCTATAGGTCTGACCGTCGGTGCCCTTGCCGGACCCTGGCTGCAGACCCATCGACACGACACGCACCTCATCCCCGTATTTTTCGCCAAACAAGGCCTGTGCGCCTAGGGCGCGGGCATCATCGGGTGTCATGATCCGGGTTTCAACGGCGCTGTTTTGACGGATAAGGGCATTCACTTCAGCTTCAATCCGCGCCATTTCTTCAGGCGTTAACCCCTTTGAGTTGCTGAAATCAAAGCGCAACCTGTCTGGCGCGTTCAAGGAGCCGCGTTGCGCGACATGATCGCCAAGCGTGCGGCGCAGGGCTTCGTTCAAGAGATGGGTGGCCGAATGATTGGCTTCAACTGCGTTGCGGCGTACGCTGTCAACGACCAGTATCGCCCCCTGTCCGGCCGAAATTTCACCCGCAGACACATCGGCACTATGCACGATCAAGCCCTGGCTTTTGCGGGTGTCGGTAATGCGCACCGTGCCCGTAGCGGTTGTCAGCACACCGGTATCTCCGACCTGGCCACCGCTTTCCGCATAGAACGGTGTCTGGTTCAACACAATCTGCACGGATTGGCCAAGGCTGGCTTTCTCACAGGGCTTGCCAACCGACACCAGGGCCAAGATCTGGCCTTCGGCGCGGCGCGTGTCGTAGCCTAGGAATTCGCTTGCGCCGTTTTTCTCTGCCAGATCAAACCAGATCGCGGCATCCGACGTCTCGCCAGACCCGGTCCAGCTGGCGCGTGCCTTGGCCTTTTGTTCGGCCATCGCAGCATCGAAACCCGCCGTATCGACCATACGACCTTTTTCACGCAGCGCGTCTTGCGTCAAATCCAGTGGAAATCCGTAGGTGTCATAAAGCTTGAAAGCAGCGGCACCCGGCAGCGCCGCACCCTCTGCCAGACGGGCCAATTCGTCGTCAAGCAGATGAAGCCCGCGATCGAGGGTCTGGCGAAACCGGGTTTCTTCCAGCCGCAGCGTCTCTTCGATCATCGGTTGAGCTCGGCCCAGATCGGGATACGCGGCCCCCATCTGGCCAACCAAAGCCGCTACAAGACGGTGCATGACCGGGTCTTTCGCCCCAAGCTGATGCGCATGACGCATGGCGCGGCGCATGATCCGGCGCAGGACATAGCCACGCCCTTCGTTACTGGGCATGACCCCGTCGGCAATCAGGAACGAGACCGCGCGCAGATGGTCGGCAATCACCCGGTGGTGCGTCTTGCCTGGCCCGTCAGGGTCGCTGTTGGTCGCATGGGCCGATGCCTCGATCAGCGCGCGCATCAGATCGGTGTCGTAATTGTCGTGCTTGCCCTGCAGCAGGGCGCCGATCCGTTCCAACCCCATGCCCGTATCGATCGACTGCATGTCCAGCGGCCGCATTGACCCATCGGCAAACTGTTCGTTCTGCATGAAGACGTTGTTCCAGATCTCGATGAACCGGTCGCCATCCTCATTGGCCGACCCCGGCGGGCCGCCCGGGATATGGTCACCATGATCATAGAAAATCTCGGTGCAGGGGCCGCAGGGGCCGGTCGGGCCCATCCGCCAGAAATTATCATCTGTGGGAATGCGAATGATCCGCGCGTCAGGCAATCCGGCAACCTTTTTCCAGATCTCCGCCGCCTCGTCATCCGTGTGATAGACCGTGACGCATAACTTGTCTTTGTCCAGCGCGAAATCGCGGGTCAGCAATTCCCAGGCAAAAGCAATCGCCTGATCCTTGAAATAGTCCCCGAACGAGAAATTCCCCAGCATCTCGAAAAACGTATGATGCCGCGCGGTATAACCCACGTTGTCGAGGTCATTGTGCTTGCCGCCCGCGCGCAC